>JAQUXM010000134.1 GCA_028692415.1 Syntrophomonadaceae bacterium
CCCATCCCGAACACGGCAGTTAAGCTCTCCAGCGCCGATGGTACTGCGGTTAAGCCGTGGGAGAGTAGGACATTGCCAGGAATTATTTATTTTCTGGAAGCAGGGGAATGTTCTTTTTGCTTTTAAACCCCGGACTAAGTCCGGGGTTTAATTATTTTAGGGAGCGTTTATCCCGAATGTAGCGAGGAGAAAAAGGAATTAAGATTATCAGATCACTAAGTTCAAAACTATGAGCTGGGACTGGACAGTCATGTGCAAGAGCTACCTTCAATAAAACGAAGCGAAAAGATGACCCCCGCTTCTTTAAGCGGTTGGGTTCCTATTAACAAAACAAGCGGTGGCGAGTTCTATAATCCCCCGCCTCGTTGCAGCGGTGCGTGTTACGTGGGGACGTTCTTTCTGTAACATTAGTGTTACAGAAAGAACGTCCCCACGTAACACGATGCTTAAAAAGCCTGTCTCGTACTGAAAAATAATATATACATGGAAATCATTCTATCGGGTAATATGTAGGTATATTAGATATTCATAAACGGAGATAAGCCGATTGATATTTAATGAAGGGAGATGGGCAGATGAAGAAAAAATTGCTGGTTATCGGAGCGGTAGCAGCTGGAACGAGTGCTGCTGCCAAAGCAAGGCGACAGGATCCGGAAATGGAGATCAAGGTCTATGCGGAGGGAGAATACATTTCCTATGGAGGATGCGGGCTACCCTATTTTGTGGGGGGCAGAATTGATAAAAAGGAAAAATTATTAGCTCGGTCAATAGAGGAATTTGCACAACAGGGGATTGAGGTAAAGGCACTTACTCGGGCTATAAACATAGATACAGAGCAGGGCAAGGTATCATTCCTGAACTTAAGCAGTGGCCACTGCTTTGAGGAGGCATATGACAATCTGGTAATTGCTACTGGAGCTCGGCCATATAAGCCGGATTTACCTGGGGTTGATCTCAAAGGAATATTCAATCTGCGTACTATAAATGACGGATTAAATATAAAAAATTACCTGCACCAATATCAACCCCGGCGAGCAATTATTATCGGCGGCGGTTATATTGGGCTTGAGATGGTGGAAAATCTAATGCAGTATGGATGCCAGATAATACTATTGGAGAGAGGCCGGCAGATAATACCCAATATGGATGAAGATATGGCTGGAATCGTTCAGCAGTATCTGGAGAGTAAAGGAGTGGAAGTACATACAGACGAAATAATCAGGGAATTTGGAGGAACTCAGTTAGTAAGTGAGCTACATAGCAACAAGGGGCGCACCCCGGTCGAGTTTGTGCTTATGTCCGTTGGAGTACAACCAAATAGCGAAATTGCTGCGCAAGCCGGCATTGAACTGGGAATAAATCAAGCTATCCGGATTAATGATAGAATGGAGACTAATATCCAGGGTATATACTCAGCAGGTGATTGTGCAGTTGTTAATCATCTTCTATCCGGGGAAGAGGTCTATATTCCCATGGGGACTACAGCCAACAAGCAGGGTAAGGTAGCAGGGGAAAATGCCGCTGGTGGCAATGCGGTTTTTAAAGGGGTTTTAGGTACAGGTATTGCCCGGGTAATGGAGATGGAAATAGCGCGTACGGGCTTCTGTGAGAAAGAGTGCTTACGCCGCGGAATTGAATATATAAGCCATACAATAAAAGGCCGCACTGCGGCACATTATTGTCCCGCTTCAGGGGATATCTGGGTTAAGCTGATAATGGAAAAAAACACCCGCCGCCTGCTGGGAGGACAAATAGTGGGATATAACGGAGCCGGTAAACGCATCGATGTACTGGCTACCGCCATAACCACGGGAGCTACGGTGGACGAAATAATCGAGATGGATTTGGCATACTCCCCACCTTTTAGCCCGGTATGGGACCCGGTCCTGGTAGCGTTGAATCAGTTTTAACGAAATAATTATTAACTCAACTTTCGTAGTTGACATATTATGCGACACAACTAAATTGTCATTGCTGAGGCAACGCTTCTCCTTTGTCATTGCTATGAAACTAGTGTGCTTGTCATTGCTATGAAAACTCGCGTATTTGTCATTGCGAGGAGCGTAAGCGACGCGGCAATCTTCCATGGTCATTGCCGCGTAAATGAAAAATGCTCTAACGATTTTCGTTTATCGTGGTGGGTTATTACCGGTGAGAATTGCGAGCGGCAGCGAAGCAAGCTAAAATGACGTGGCGATGGACAGATTGCTTCGCAGCACTCGCAATGACATATAAGATAGCTCGCGATGTTCGTTAATATGGATTTAAACAGTTTATTTTATTGCTTTTTCAGCCTATTCTTTTGGTCAGAAAGTTGAGTTATTAAATAGTAAAGTATGCATGTGTAATATTAGCTGGTAGAACTAATATTTACAACCGCCATGGTACAGCGGGAGATACAAAGCAGGTTTTCACTTTCGTCAAATATGCGAATATCCCATATAAGGGTGCGTTTCCCAACGTGGATCGGAGTTCCCACTGCTTTTACCATTCCGCTGCTCACACTGCGAATATGGTTGGCGTTAATCTCCAAGCCCAGTGCACGCTGCTTTTCCGGGTCGATAAAGAGGTAGCTCCCTGAGGAGGCCACGGTTTCAGCCAGCACCACTGAAACCCCGCCATGCATCAGACCAAAAGGCTGGTGTACCTTTGGAGTTACGGGCATGGTAGCGACTACTCTTTCCCGGCTAAATTCTACAACATCAATACCCAGGGTATTCATTATGGTATTCTCAAGATCAAAGTCAGTCCATTTCATAAATAAACCTCCTCCTGTTAACGGAAGTACATATTGACTTTTATTTTAACACATTGTCGATGCCGGACTAGTTTGCTATAATAGATAGCAGCAAAGGGGAGTAACTTCTAAAGGAATAGAGCCAACAGCCGGCTTTTGCCTGGTTCTATCAACCATAGACTGGTTTAGTGAGACCTTTGCCTTCATAAATGATGGAGGCAAAGGTCTTTTTATATGTAGCGGATCTTTGACCCAGGAAGGAGGCCGGATTAATAAAGTTAAAAAGCGGAAAACCATAGAGCGCATATGGAATTATTGGTAGGAATGGCAGTTTATCCTAATAAACCATTATTGTATATGGAGGTGGATAAATATTGACTGGTTTGGAAACCTTGTTTGCTTTGGCCAGCATTGTAGTTATAGATATTGTGCTGGGCGGAGATAACGCCATATTGATAGCCCTGGCCAGCAAGAATCTGGCAGTTGAACAGCGCAAAAAGGCCATGTTCTGGGGAGTGATCGGAGCGGTAGGAGTCAGAGCTGCCTTGACCACAGTTGCGCTTTACCTGCTCAAGATCCCCCTTTTACAGTTTGCCGGGGGGGTGCTGCTGGTCTGGATTGCCTTAAAACTCCTTCTGGAAGAAAAGCAAGTGGAATGCGAAAGTGCCAGCTGTCTGAGTGAAGCCATAAAAATAATAATTGTGGCTGATGTGGTAATGGGGATAGATAATGTTATTGCCATAGCGGGAGCTGCCCATGGAAGCGTGCTGATGGTAGTTTTGGGTCTGGCCATAAGTGTACCCATAATAGTATGGGGAAGTACTTTTATACTAAAATGGATGGAAAAGTATCCTGCCATTGTTTATCTCGGAGCCGGAATCCTGGCCTGGACGGCCGGGCAAATGATAGCCAGCGACCCGATAATTGCCAGGGAAATAGGCGTCTATATACCTTATCTGGAATGGCTGCTGCCACTCTTGGTTTTAATAGGGGTAATTCTGGGCGGATTTTACGGGAAAAAAGCAGCTAATCCGCAGTGCAAGAGCCAATAAGGTTTGGGGTTGATGGGGCTGTCCCAAACACCATAAGAGGGGAAATATCTCTCTTATGAATACTGAAAGACAGGGGAAAGTAACAAGCCCGTATCACTTCTTGATGATACGGGCTTGTTTTTGGGATTTGTTTATTATTTAAGTTAGGATAAGCTGTTTTAGCCGTGAATCAGACGGGGCAGGCAGCGGGTGCAGACCCAGAGTGCTTGTCCCTGGTGTTTAACGGACAGCAGGTAAGCATCATCTTCGGAAGTGCCGCAAAAACTGCAAGTCTGCGGGATGTATTTAATCTTCTGCCCATGAGAATGCTTTTTAACTGCTTCTTCGGAAAATTCGTCAGCTTCTCTTTGCTCAAGGGAAAGAGCGCCGGTAGGACAAATGCCTAAACAAACCCCCGCCCCGTCACAAAGCTCCTCGCGAATTATCCTGGCTTTGCCATTTTCCAGTACCAGCGCTCCTTCGGCACAGGGATTTATACACACCCCGCAGCCATTGCAGAGCTCCTCATCAATTTTTACGATTGTTCTTTTAGCCATAGCGAAAACCTCCTTTTGTGGTAAGAGGTGAGAGGTGAGGAGTGAGGCGAAGAAAAAATCTCCTTATCTCCTCATAACCCGATAAAAGCTGCAATATTGTGGCGGTTACCTTTAACCCGGTTTTAACTTACCTTTCTCTTATTTATGAAATGTGCCTCATAACAATCAATCACCGTGAAATCTTATCCTTTTCACCTTACGCTTAATCAATCCCTAACCCCTTACGAGCGTAGCTACCCCTAACGCTCTCCTCACGCCTCACCATCTAGTGATGGGTGCCTTCCACTACTTTTATCCCTTTATCGGTGATGGATTTCTTGATTTCTTCCAGATGGGGACAGCGGGGATAATCATCATCAAGCATCATACAGGAAGAAAGATGCACGGCGGTAAGGTTGTATTTTATAAGCTTGTCCACCAGCCGGGATACACGCCGTCCGGAACAGCCGCCACAGGTGAAAAAACCAATTATTTCAGCATTATTATCGTATTGGGCAAAAGCCAGGCGGCGCTGGTTGAAGGCCTTGAAGCAAGCTATGCCCGGGCAAACCTCAGAAACGATCTCACAACGGACAATGGCTATACGCTGCTTTTTTTCCTCTCCGTCCTTCTTTTCGGCCCAACTAATATATTTTTCCCGTCCTTGATGCACATCGTCCAAGGTTACTTCCTCACGGCCGCTCTTTTTGACCGCTTTTTCCACGGCTTTTCTAGCCATGCTGCGCACAAAAGAGGGAACCTTTTCTATTTCTTTTTGAGCTTCTTCGCTCCATTGCATAATCCAAAAGCCTCCTATCATGTACTGAACCGTAAAGTGGGAAGAGTGAATGATTAAAGTAATATTTGCCTGCTCCTGGTATATCCGGCTTAGGCTAAAATAGCAGCCAGATCCTGCTCGACCGTGGATATTGGTTTCAGATCAAAGGTATTTACCAAGACATTCAGGACACTGGGACTGACAAAAGCTGGTAAACTGGGACCCAAACGAATATTTTTGATGCCCAGGTAGAGCAGCGTAAGCAATATGGACACGGCTTTCTGTTCGTACCAGGAAATTATCAGGGAAAGCGGCAGATCATTGACACCGCAGTCAAAGGCCTGACTCAGCGCGACTGCCACCTGAATAGCTGAGTAAGCATCATTGCATTGGCCCATATCAAGCAGCCGGGGGATTCCCCCGATATCGCCCAACTTCTGGTCATAGAAGCGGTACTTGCCACAGCCCAGCGTAAGCACCACAGTATTAGCCGGGGTCGCAGCCACGAAATCGCTGAAGTAGTTACGGCCCGGTTTGGCTCCGTCACAGCCTCCGACCAGGAAAATATGCTTGAGGTCTCCGCTTTTTACAGCGGCAATAATTTTATCTGCAACTGACATAACGGTATTCCTGGCAAAGCCTACCAGAACCGAGCCCTTATCCTCATCACTGGCAAAGCCAGGCAAACCCTGAGCCTGATCGATCAAGGCGGAAAAATCATTGGGGTTTAGATGTTTTACGCCCGGCCAGCCGACTGGTCCGCTGCTGAAAATATTATCCCGGTAGCTCTCCTGAGGTTCCTGCAGGCAATTGGTTGTCATCAAGATAGCCCCTGGAAAATCGGCAAATTCCTTTTTTTGATTCTGCCAGGCGGTGCCAAAGTTGCCATACAAGTGGGGATATTTTTTAAGTTCCGGATAGCCATGGGCGGGAAGCATTTCGCCATGAGTATAAATGATGATGCCGCTGTCTTTGGTGGCTTCGAGCAGCAGCTTAAGATCCTTAAGGTCGTGCCCGGACACCAGGATGCATTGGCCTGCTTTATGTCCCAGGGGTACTTCCGTAGGAACCGGATGTCCATAGGCTTCAGTATTGGCAGCATCCAACAATTCCATGGCGCGCAGGTTGATTTCGCCGCAGGCCAGGGCCATCTCCAGCAGGTCGTTCACGCTGAGATCAGTCCTGCCTATTTGCGAAAGACTATCTGCAATAAAATCATAAATCCGATCATCCTCATGGCCAAGTATCGCCGCATGATAAGCGTAAGCAGCTACCCCCTTTAAAGCATAAAGCAGCAACTCCTGCAAGGAGCGGATATCTGGATCAAGTTCCACAGGAACCAGGAAGCCTATTTGTTCACCCTGCTGAACTGTCTGTTCCAGATTCGGAGCAAGCATAAAGTCGGCATGAGGAGGAATACTTTTTGCGTTCTGACCCTTGCTGGCAAGTTCCTGCCGCAGTTTTTCCCGCAGCCCAGCAGAGGTTTTTACCATGTCATAGAGTGCTTCGGGATCAAAATTGACATTGGTAAGCGTAGCAAAGAGTGCTTCTGCCATAAATCG
>JAQUXM010000135.1:0-1257 GCA_028692415.1 Syntrophomonadaceae bacterium
GCCGAGTTTGCCAGCAACCTGATTACCGTTTCCCAGAGCTGCACCGGCGGCACGGAAAATACCATGGGAGCCGTTCAGAATGCTCTGGGCTATCCTTACTCAGGGAACAAATACATCGTGGTAGTAACCGATGAACCCGGAGATGACAATAACCTGTATCAGAACACTCTGGACCAGGCCAATCAACTGGGCGCAAAAATCAATAGCATAATGAATTTATACGATTCCAGCTATTCCAACATTGATGACCTGGCTGACAACACCGGCGGCCTCAAGATCGAGATTACCGGTGACTGGTCCTCCATACTCTCCACCCTGGCAGCTTCAATAATCAGCGGCAGCACCAGCTTTGCCATCGAAGCTGAGAAATCCATCCAGGCAGCCGCAGCCGGCGGAGTGCGGACAGTCATCCTGGGAGGAAACAGTGAGATCGAAGCGGGAATGCCGGAAAAATTCGAGCTGACGCTCATCGACCAGTACGGCAATCCAACCACCCGAAATACATCCCTAAATGTAAACTTACTCGCAGTTAACACCGTTGAGGACCCGGAGCAGGCATCTGACAGCGGTAAATTCTTTGCCGCCGATACTAATGGCAACATTCTCACTGCTGATTCTATCAATGTTATTACCATACCGTCCGGCGCCTCCAAGGTTGAGTTTTACTACCAGGATAGCCGGGCTACTTCGCAATATTATCATGTAGCAATGAAGGCCTGGTCGAATGCAATTGACGGAAGCGAACGGGGCTTATTTATATACGCCGGTCCTTCCACCGCCATCGGCTTAACCCTGGAAGACTACCCGGTCTATTACGGACTCAATATCAAGGGACTTGAGACCGGCAAGGCAATAAGGGGACACGAAGGCGAGCAGACCAACCTGTTATCTCATATGGCCTTCCCCCTGAATGTTTATATCAAAGACGCCAGTGTATGGGAAAACCGGGTAAATCAAAGTTCACCCATTGTTATCAATCTTTCCAACACCGGAACGGTAGGCGGTTTTTACCTGGATGCACAGCAAACCCAGCCTGTAACCCAGGTTCAAATATCTCCCGGCAGCTTCAAGGCCGAACTATTCTTCGTCGCCAGCGGAAGCGGAACCGGGACAATTCTAGCCCAGGTTCCGGGACTTGCCCAGGGTACTCTTGGTTATACCGTCGGAGGACCTGACCGGCTGTCTATTCACTTCCCCTGGTACCCGGAAATGGAAGGGGAAAGCAACCAGGTCATACCCGGCGAACGCAAAGCCTTT
>JAQUXM010000135.1:1357-6556 GCA_028692415.1 Syntrophomonadaceae bacterium
TGGGTCCGGCTCTGGATCTCAGCAACTATGATGAACATTACAAAGCAGTAACTCAGGTTCTATCAAGTATCAGCGGCAAATACTCCCAGGTGGTGAGCCCCAAAACCAGCCGCCAGAATGCCTGGAACTATACCTCCAGCGGTAGCAGCAGTTATTATGATGAAACTCCCTGCATGATTGCCGGCGGAGGATACTGGATTTATCTTAAGGAAGCAGCCAGCCTGGCCGGTTTAAGTTATACTCCGGTGGAAGGACCTTACAGCGGGCCGGTCTACCAGGATGGCGTTGTGCGCAGTCTGCAGGAAGTTTCGCCTTCCACCTCGGCTATTCCTGAAATACCCGCGGCTTTTGCTGGAAAAGTGGTAGATCCCCAGGGTACAGTCATTGATTCCGCCACCATCCAGGCAGTTGTCGACGGTGTGGTACGGGGTGAGATTCAGTTCAGCAACGGGCAGTTCGGGCTATCTCCCGAGACCCTGCTGATCGTTCAAAGCCTATATGACTTGAATCGCAAATCCATAAGCTTCCTGGTTAACGGCCACCCGGCTGAAGAAACCGCAGTGTTCAGCAGCGGCAGCCTTTCCAGCCTGACCTTGACCGTTGATATGGTAGCTCCTGTACCTTTCACTTACCAATCAGTCAGCGTGGAAAACAATATGAGCATTAAGCTGAACTTCAATCAAAATATTGTAAATAATCTATCCGATCTTCAGGCCTTGAAAAAGGCTCTGAGTTTCTCCGCTGACGGTAAAGAATTTAGTCACCTGGCTGAAGGTGACAGCATCAGTATTTCCGGTGGCAGCCTGACTGTAGAATTCAGCGAGCCATTCACTGGAAGCAGCAATATTATCCGGCTCGACAGCAACTCCCTGAAGAATACCGACGGGTCAGTTCTGAGTCAGGCCATTACGAGTGCAGCCTTTTCCGCTGGAGACCAGGTAATTGATGAATGCTTCATCGCTACTGCAGCTTTCGGTTCCAAGTTCGAACCCTCGGTAGCTTTACTTAGAGCCTTCCGCGACCGTTATCTGCTTACAAATAGCTTTGGAGCTGCCTTCGTAGATTTCTATTATCAAAATTCACCGCCCATTGCCCGCTATATTGCAAACAATGGCAGCCTGAAATTCATGGTGCGAATCCTGCTGGTACCAGCCATTGCCATGGCCTACCTGCTCTTCCACCCGGCTCTGTTGACAGCTCTGCTGGCAGGACTGTTCCTGCTTGCAGCCTATCGCCGCCGCAGAATAATAGCCGGCTAAATTTAAAGTAATTATCTTAAAACATGCTTAAGGAGGGGATTTTCCCCTCCTTTTTGTTTATCTCTTAAGCTGTCCCTTGTCTCATCTGGTCCTTGTCTCAGCTTAAGACAACTTGCCTTGTTTTATGTACCTCAAGTATAATAGGAATTACAAAGTTTGGAATTCCTTACAGGCTTTTTACCATATCCACTATCCAGCCTGCCGTTGATAGAAAAGGAGGGATTAAACATGTCCATGTCCTCCCCCAAAACCGATAGAAAATGTACCTATGCTGACTACCTGAACTGGCCGGATGAAGAAAGATGGGAAATAATCGATGGGGTCCCCTATGATATGAGCCCGGCACCTTCAACCAAACACCAAACTATATCCATGGAATTAGGAAGACAGTTTGCTAATTACTTGCTCGATAAAGATTGTCAGGCCATCATTGCGCCCTTCGACGTGAGAATCCCTGCCGGCGATGAAAAAGATGAAGAAATCAAAACAGTGGTGCAGCCGGATATCGTAGTAATTTGTGACCGTTCACGATTGGATAAAAGCGGTTATCGAGGTGCACCAGGCCTGATAATTGAAATCCTTTCTCCCGCAACCGGCAAGAAAGATCTCCAAGAGAAATATCGCTTGTACGAACGCAGCGGTGTCAAAGAATATTGGGTGGTCTTCCCCAGCGAAGAGTTGCTGGAAGTTTATCAATTAATTGATGATAATAATCTGCGCTATGTTAAAACTGGTACTTACCAAAGTAACGACCGAATAAGCGTAGGAATCCTGCCAGAATTAGAAATTGATTTAAGCCTGGTTTTTACAAACAGAACCACCCTTTGACTCCACAGCCTGCCGTTGATAGAAAAGGAGGAAATAAACATGTCCATGTCCTCCCCCAAAACCGATAGAAAATGTACCTATGCTGACTACCTGAACTGGCCGGATGAAGAAAGATGGGAAATTATCGATGGGGTCCCCTATGATATGAGCCCGGCACCTTCAACCAAACACCAAACTATATCCATGGAACTTAGTGGACAGTTATGGGCATTTTTCCGTGATAAAGAATGCCGGGTTTTTGCCGCCCCATTTGATGTGCGTCTGCCGCAGGGAGAAGAAAAAGACGAGAATATCGAAAACATTGTTCAGCCAGACCTCAGCGTAATCTGCGACCTGAGCAAGCTGGATGAGCGCGGCTGCAAGGGAGCACCTGATTTGGTCATTGAAATTATCTCCCCTTCCACCGCCAAAAAGGAACTTAACGAAAAGTTCAATCTCTATGAACGCATAGGGGTTCCTGAATACTGGGTAGTCTTCCCAAAATTCGATGTTATTGTAGTTTATCACCTGGATGATAGTGGCAAATATCAAAAAACCGGCGACTTTACCGCTGATCAGATTTTACACAGCGATCTTTTCCCCGGCCTGGAAATAAACCTGGAGGATGTATTTAAATAAAGATGCCTCTCCCCTTTCATTAGCAGATTTATTAAGAAAAATATAGAAACTATGCAGGAAATCTTATTTTTATGCCGAAAAGCAATATATAATCGTATAACGAGGTAAAAAGATGTCCCCCGCTTCTTTAATTGGTCGGTTTTCTATTAACAAAACAGGCGGCGGGTTATAATACCCCGCCTCGTTGCAGCGGTGTGTTGAAGCTGCTCTGCAATTTCTTTCGATGCTTAAAAATGCAAAACTATAAAAATTAATATGCTCCGAGCTTGTTAACCTAAATCTTATGAAATGGTTATCAAGTCGATAGGTGTATCTGGAAACGGGTACGCCTCCCAATGTGGAAAGGAGAAGCTAAATTTAGCCTATAGTGCGAGCTGCCTTTCGTAGTTCGCTTTTTATTTTGAAACGGACTGCTTTTCACAGTTCGTTTTTTTATTGATGAACTCAGGAAAGGGGGAGAATCCAAATCTCTTTAATCCTTAAATGCACCATGCAACAATCAAAAATTTAAGAATAATCCAAGAACGTTGTTGATACTTAGGGCAATACCTTCAATTCGATTAATAAGGTCAAGGCTTTAGTAAATGATGGTGCAGGTATTTGGAAACGCTTAAGTGAAAATGGTTGGAAAGGAGGACGATGAACTTTTTTTCATCCCTTTTAGGAGAGGAGAAATGCTCGCAATGATATTCCATTTTAAACGCAAAACAAGGATGCTCACCTTAGTGGCATGTTTTACAGCGTTGCTCAGTTTGCACTGGCTTGTGAATCCAGGCTTAGTAAATGCTGCGAACACCACAGGAACAGAACCCAGTACGATTACTGTTACAGTTGATGAAAATGACCCCATTACCACCACAGATAGCATTACCATCAATGAAATGCAAAATAGTTTAAGCCATATCGAAGTGTTGACACCCGATGATATTCAGACTCCGGCTAAAACGAACGATGCAATCAATGCCAACATTGAACAGGCCGCGAACACCAGGAATATAACTGAAATTAGTGTCTCTAACCCCGTTAGTCTGATCCTAAGCAGTAACTCATCTCTTCCCGGGAATAGTGTAACTGCTTCCGGACAAGCCGAACCCATCACCACTATTTCCATCAAAATAGTCGACAGCGCAGGTGCGATTGTCTTTTTCGGTACGGTTAAAACTGATGCCAGCGGGAGTTACAGCAAGGAATTCATTATTCCTGATGTTCCTGAAGGAGTATTAAATGTTGTCGCCGGGGTCGGCGACAACACCAGTTGTCAACTCCTGACCATAGGCACACCGGCTACTCAAGTGACTCTGACATTAAATACCGGCAGTGCTGCTCCCGGAGAAACCATTACCGCCAGCGGAACCGCTGATCCCAACACCTGGGTAGCAATCAAAATAGTCGATACTATAGGTAATATTGTCTATTTTCAGGGAACAAAATCCGGTGCAGATGGGAACTATGCCATATCATTCAACATACCGCAGGTTAATGAAGGCAACCTGACTGTTGTGGCAGGATTGGGAACTAATGTGGTCAGCCAAAACCTGCTGGTTTCTGCCGGAGTAGATGAATGTTTTATAGCTACCGCCGCTTTTGGTTCCAAGTTTGAACCATCGGTAGCCCTGTTGCGTTCTTTCCGCGACAAGTTCTTACTTACAAATACCTTGGGTAAGGCTTTTGTCAAATTTTATTACCGGAATTCCCCACCCATAGCCAACTATATCGCCCATAACGCGCTGTTGAAAGCTGGAGTAAGAGGGTTTCTGGCCCCGGTTGTCGGTGTGGTTTACCTTCTATTCCACCCGGTGCTGATGACATTGGCTGTTGGGCTGATTCTGCTGGGTTTCGTAGTGTACAGAACAAGAAAACGTAAACCTGCTTTAGACTTGTAAGCGATAATAAAATTCTTTTCTCCAATTGAACAAATGCCCCAAGTTTTAAGCATCGAAAGAAACTACAAAGCAGTTTCTTTCGCACCGCTGCAACGAGGCGGTGGATTGGAACCCAACGCATGTTTTGTTAATTGGAACCCGACCGTTTAAAGAAACAGGGATATGTTTTGGCATCGTTATAGGAGTGAAACAATGAATAAAAAATTTATATCAATAACCATATTAATGTTGCTTATCACCGCCTTGCTCCCGGGAATAGTCCTGGGCTCCAGTACCACCCTGAACCTAAATATTATCAGCGCACCGGTTAGAACCACCGTAACTGCATCAGGCAGTACTGATCCCAATACCTGGATGTCCATTAAAATCCTGGACAACACCCAGAGCATAGTCCTTTCAGATCCGTTTAAATCCGACTCCAACGGTAATTACAGTAGAGAATTTATAGTGCCGCCCAATGTCTCGTCTGGAGTAAGCCTTATCGTAGTGGCCGGTTATGGCAGCAATGTAGCCAACCAGGTTTTGGCCGTAACCGCACCAGGCAGTGCTGTTGTCCCCGCAGATGTTTCCGAACCAGCCAACCCGGTTGATTCGGGAGCAGATGACCCCAC
>JAQUXM010000136.1 GCA_028692415.1 Syntrophomonadaceae bacterium
GGAACAATGAACCGGAAGCATTTACCCTGGAAGGGCAAGTAATCCGGCTGAGTGATAAAATTGCTTATGTTCAGCATGATATCGATGACTCCATTCGTGCCGGCTTGCTCAAGATGGATGATATTCCTGGTGAATATTTGGAGATACTGGGGTATACCCACAGTAATAGAATAGCTACATTGGTAATCAATACCATTAAAAACAGCCGTCGCTTGCTGGAAACCGGCCAGCAACCGAGAGTAGAGCCTGAGCAGCCGGTAGAAAATGCATTGCGAGGTTTACGGGAATTTATGTTTGAAACCATTTACCGGGGACCGGTATGCCAGGCGGAACGAAGCCGGGCGGTATTTATTATCGAACATCTTTTTGCTTATTATATGAAGCATCCGCATCGCATGACGCCTCTTTTTCGGACTATTGCCGATGAGGAGGGGCTGGAAAGAGCAGTAGCTGATTATATATCGGGGATGAGTGATGAATATTGCATTTCATTATTTCAGGACATATACGTCCCCCAATCCTTGGTTCCCAATGCCTGGAAAGTATTGGATTGTGATCTTTAATTTGAAAGTTATATTCCAATACCAACTATTAAGGATTAAAAATGACAAATTTCGAATGTTTAGAAGGATTTTAATGATAAACATAGAATAGTAGGTGAAGACTATAGCAGCTTTTTATGATGATCAAATACTGATCGATATCCAATCTCGATTGGATATCGTTGATATAGTCTCGGAAACGGTAAAGCTCAATCGTAAAGGGAATCGTTACTGGGGGTTATGCCCTTTTCATGAGGAAAAAACTGGCTCATTCAGTGTGACGCCTGAGAAAAATATGTTTTACTGTTTTGGCTGTCATGCTGGTGGCGATATGTTTAGTTTTGTCATGAAGCGAGATGGCACGGACTTTAAGGAAACGGTTGAAATGCTGGCTGCCAAAGCCGGAATAGAAATCGTAAAATCCGTCAATAAGAAGGAAATTGACCATAGGAAAAGGATTATTGAAGTCAACAAGACCGCAGCCGAATATTATGCGAAGATTTTCCTTAGCCAAAATGGAGTGCCTGGCAAAGAGTATTTAATTAAGAGGGGATTAACCGCCGCCACTATTGCCAAGTATCAACTGGGATGGGCGCCTGACAAGTGGAATAACCTGGAGGAATACTTGCTGCAAAAAGGGTTTTCCCAGGAGTATTTGAAGCTATCCGGTCTAATCAAGCGCAGCGATAAGCAGCAACGTTTTTACGACCTTTTTCGCGGGCGAATTATATTTCCGATTTACCAGTATAATGGGGACATAATCGGTTTCGGAGGGCGGGTTCTGGATGACAGCCTGCCTAAATATTTGAATACTCCTGAAACTGAGATATTTTCCAAACGAAACAATCTTTATGGATTGTTTCAGGCCCGGGAGGCTATTCGGCTGCAGAATGAAGCCATAATTGTTGAAGGCTATATGGATTGCCTGAAATTACATCAAGCCGATATAAAGCATACGGTTGCCTCCCTGGGCACAGCGCTTACCAGGGAACAAGCGGTTCTTTTGCGCCGCTATGCGGAAAAGGCTTTAATTATCTATGACAGTGATGAGGCCGGGCAGCGGGAGACCTTAAGAGCAATTGAAATTCTGGCCAAGGAAGGGCTTAAAGTATCGGTTGTCACCCTCCCCGGGGCCAAAGATCCCGATGAATATTTGGAATTGTGCGGAAAAGAGGAATTTATACATTATATACAGAATAATAAGCTTAGTGATATTGAATATAAGATCAACCGCTATCTCCAGGAACAGAAACTGCTGAATTTGGAAGCTAAAATCAGAACGATAAATCTAGTAAAAGATGATATTGAACAATTAAGCAATGAATTGGAAAAAGACTATTTTGTAAAATACCTGGCCAAAAAGCTGCTGATTGAAGAAAATTTGGTTAACCGGGAGCTCAAAAACCAGGATAAGTATAAAACAGGGATAAAAAGGAATAATAGCAAAATAACCAGGGATAATATTAAATACGGCAATTATGGTCTGCAGGACAAAATTCTGGCTTCCATGCTAGGCAGCCAGGAAGTATTTGATAGAATCAAGAATACCATCGGTTTGGATTTTTTTGCTAACCGGGATTACCGGACCTTGGCTAATACCTATGATGAACTTCGAGGTTCAGAGGAGCACGGTCTGCCCAAACTAAGGCTGATTGCCGCTGAGAAAGGGCTGGGTCCAACCCTGGCCCGGATTATGTTCTTGATAGAAGATGACATTCAAATAGATTTTATTGAATTAGAGGAATTTATACGTAAAGTGAAAGTGTTGAAACGCAAATCACAATGGCAAAGGATTTATGCTGAGCTAAGCAAGTTGGAAAACGATGGAGATTTTAATTCTTTACTAAGATTTATCCTTAATTTGGATCAATTTCTAAATCATACCCGGGAAGGGGGGATAAGATGAAACTGGATAGAAAACTAGCAGAAGCAGTAGGTGTTTTAGCTGAAAAAGGCAAGAAGAAAAAGATATTGAGTTATGAAGAAATAATCGATGATTTGCAGGGCTTTCACCTGGAAGCCGATCAAATAGAGGATATATTTGAACACCTTCAAACTCTGGGTATAGGTGTGGGAGGCGACCCCGAAAGCGAGGACGAACCGGAACATGAGAGTATTGAAGCTGAGGAAGTAATTATTCCAGACGGGATTGAAATAGATGATCCCGTTCGGATGTATCTCAAAGAAATTGGCAGAGTACCACTACTAACCGCAGCGCAAGAAATAGACCTGGCCTTAAAAATAGAACTGGGTGAGGAAGAAGCCAAACGGCAGCTGGTTGAGGCTAATCTTCGCTTGGTAGTAAGTATTGCCAAGCGTTATGTGGGCCGGGGCATGCTATTCCTGGACCTGATTCAGGAGGGTAACCTGGGCTTGATGAAGGCCGTGGAGAAGTTTGATTATCGCAAAGGCTTTAAGTTCAGTACCTATGCTACCTGGTGGATCAGGCAAGCGATAACCAGGGCTATTGCCGACCAGGCCCGGACGATAAGAATTCCGGTGCATATGGTCGAAACCATTAATAAACTTTCCCGGGTGCAGAGAAGCCTGCTCCAAACTTTGGGCAGGGAACCGCTGCCGGCTGAGGTTGCTGAAGAAATGGAGATCCCCGTAGAACGGGTAATAGAAATAATGAAAGTCGCGCAAGAACCAGTTTCTCTGGAAACTCCTATCGGGGAAGAAGATGACAGTCATTTGGGAGATTTTATTACAGATGAAGATGCAGAATCTCCAGAGGAGTCAGCTTCATTCGTACTCTTGCGGGAACACCTGGATGGCATTCTCAATACGCTTACGGATCGCGAAGAGAAGGTATTAAGGTTGAGGTTTGGGCTGGATGACGGGCGTCCGCGAACCCTGGAAGAAGTCGGGCAGGAATTTGGCGTAACCCGGGAGAGAATACGGCAGATTGAAGCCAAGGCTCTGCGCAAGCTCAGACACCCTTCACGCAGCAAGAAGCTGAAAGACTATATTGAGTAAGTGCCTTGCATTAGGTAAAGATAATCATTTAGCATATTGACAGATAGGTTGGATCGCTATATAATATCTTTCGTTGGGGCATTTTCCTCGATAGCTCAACGGTAGAGCATCCGGCTGTTAACCGGAGGGTTGTAGGTTCGAATCCTACTCGGGGAGCCAGAAAAGCATAAGCGGTAACCCTCAAAAAGTTACCGCTTTTTACTTGAAGGAAATTCTCTAAAGAATCCAAGTTTTACTCTTGACCTTTAGGTAGATTTTTTATATACTAACTCTTGCGGGGTTTCAGAGTATTCAGGGGCCTATAGCTCAGTTGGTAGAGCTACCGGCTCATAACCGGTTGGTCCCAGGTTCGAGTCCTGGTAGGCCCACCATCTCAGAAGTCAGAAGCCGGAGCAATGAAGTCAGATTTCGGAAACCCGGCTTCCTAATGAAGTTGCAAGTCAGATAAGTTATAACAGATTCAGTCAAGACTTTCGACTTCCATCATGGCCCCTTGGTCAAGCGGTCTAAGACACCGCCCTTTCACGGCGGTAACGGGGGTTCGAGTCCCCCAGGGGTCACCATTATTAGGGCGATTAGCTCAGCTGGGAGAGCGCCTGCCTTACAAGCAGGATGTCGGCGGTTCGATCCCGTCATCGCCCACCATAAGAAAATTAAGAGTCGCAGAATTGCGGCTCTTTTGCTATTCTTATAAGATACATCCTTAATAGCAAATCAAAATTATTGAAATAAATGCTTGGCAGGCTTATGCCCTACGGCTAAGCAGTTGCTATTTCTTGCCTTGGATGATGCAGGTAAATATGAGCGACAGCATAATGTCATTGCGAGCGATAGCGAAGCAATCTATAGTGTCTTTGCGTGTGAAGCAGAATAAGATTGCCGCGCTGCGCTCGCAATGACAGAATTGCCAAGCAATCGTTTCTATTCAATGCTATTCAGGGACACCATGGGTTTTTGCATTGGAATCAAAATTGAAATACCCATAAATATGGAATATAATAAAATTACCAAATAAAAGGAATAGAGAAGCAGCTATAAATCAGATAAGGGGCGAAGTCAGGGAATTTTTATTAGATAAGTTAGGTGATTAAGTAATGCGGGTTAAAGAGATTTTTGATGTCTACCCTGGTACTGATATTGAATTGAATATATCTAATTTTCTGGATTATTTTTATTGTGCAACTCAGGCTGAACGGCAGGCCAGTATTAATGAGGAACCTCAGCTCAGTAAGAATATTTCTTGTGAGAACTATGCTTACGTAGCTGCTATGGTAGAAAAACTTTGTACTGACTTTTCACTACAGTACCCGGAATGGATTTTTAAAGATGATTACTTTTTGACCAAACCATGGTTCCCTGCCGGTATTAAAGGAAAGGCGAGGATATACCTTATGCTTTATTCGCCGATGGAGTTTTTACGCCGCAATCTATACGTTTCGGAAAATGTGCTGACAAGAATTTAATATGGGTTGATGAAATCATCAGAATAATTGGTTATTTGCGGGTATCACCTGTCGTAAGCAACGGTATGAGTATTTAATATGCAGCGATGGCGGACGGTACCAGCCGATTAAGTCTTTCATTTCAGCTGTCTATATCTTATTGAAGTATTCTTGCGAGACTTGAAGTTGATTTTTTAAGATAGTTTGCCATAAATTCCTACTAATTTCGCCAGTGCCCATAGAAACCCGGGTATATTTAAACGTTCCGTCCGGCATTACTTTTCGGTAGTAGTAATAATCAGTTTGTTTATATAACTCCCAGCCATCCCGGTCACAAAACCGCTTAAAATCACTCCAGCTAGGCATCGATTAAACCATACACAGTCTTTATATCTTCGAGAAGTAAAAGTTTAAGCACATAAGGAAAGTGCCCTTTACGGTTGGGAGCATTGTAATAAAGCTGGAAATCATTGAAATAATCCTGGGAATAACTAATTAGTTCTGCAACCATTTCGTTTTTAGCGGTATCTAAATCTGGACCGTTAACTACTAAATCAATCTCTTCCAATGATAGGGTAATAGAGCCATCATCTTCTGGCAAGATTTCAGCTTTAAACCGGTATCCTTCTAATAATCGCAATACTTGTTCCAATGAAATTGATAAAAAATAATCCCGATTACGCTTAACTACTCCTGGCTTGCCATGAACTACCTGGTCAATAAACAAGCCCCAATCTTTACGTACATCAGTGGCATTTCTAACATCATACATTATCATCGACCTCCACACCTCCAATATACATTATGTCCATAACGTACGCAATGCGTGGAAATATACTCGTCGGCATATTCTTTATAACGAGGCGGAAAGATGTCCCCCGCTTCTTTAAGCGGTAGGGTTCCCATTAACACAGTTGTAGTTATAGTCCGCCAAGCTCTAACTATTTAGAAGTATTAGTAACTCATAGTCGAAAAAAATCGATGTCAGGGGAAATTTGAATGAAGGAAAGGGGACATAAAAACCGAAGTAAAGATAAAGCAGCCTAAATCTGTAGAAATATATTTAATATTACAATCGGTGAAAGGTGCAATGTAGTATGGAATTTAACAAACACGGGAGTTTCTATGTGAGACAAACGTGGCCTATGAAAGCAGTTGACGTCATCCTTTCTGAAAATAACAACAATATTTTTTCACCTCAAAATGAATTATTGGCTGTCGATGAACTAGGCGTAGGGCGAGTAATGGTACGCTCCTTAAGGTATTGGCTTAAGGCCATGAAGCTAGCGGAAGAAAGCAAAGATAGCAAAGGAAATATCAAGCATAAGTTATTGGATGTTACTAAATTCATAGTCGAATACGATAGCTTTTTTCAAACCTATGGAACCCTATGGCTATTACATTATAATCTGGCTTCAAATAAAGATAATGCTACTACCTGGTACTGGTTTTTTAATGAATTTAATCGGCAAAGTTTCACGCGGGAACAGTTTCTTGATGAATTAAAACTATATATACTTCATAACCACGAAGA
>JAQUXM010000137.1:0-4707 GCA_028692415.1 Syntrophomonadaceae bacterium
AAATGAAGATGTTTTTGACCAGGCTGGGATTTGGTTCCAAGGCAGTTATTACCGGAGATATAACCCAGGTGGACTTACCCAAGGAAGAGTATTCAGGCTTGATAGAAATACAAAAAATCCTGAGCCATGTCAAAGGAGTTTCTTTTGAATACCTTACTAAAGAGGATGTTATAAGGCACCCTTTGGTGCAAAAAATAATTGATGCGTATGAGTCTTATGAGGAGGCCGGCCATTAAATAACGGCAGCCTATTGGACATTAGGAGCGTTGCATGAAAATCAGCAGAATGTTTGCTTTTCTATGGGACAAATTGTATATTCTGTTAAACCGTTCGGTAACCCGGAAGGTTATAGGCTTGTTGGTTTTCTTTTCGATCACCATCTCCATTTTGTTTAGCAGTCTTTCTCCTACCCAGGTTATGTTGAGTCCGGATGAAGTTGCCGAGCGCAATATCCAGTCAAACATTAACGCGGTCATCGTTGATGAAAAACAGACTGAAGAACTTAGAAAACAGGCGGAGGTTAAAGTTCAGAAGGTTTACCAGGAAGACAAATATGCTTTGGCTAATGTGGAAAGTGAGATCAATAATTTTTATAATAATTTAGTTGAAGAGGTAGCGGCGGCCAGTGATAATAAAAAGACTAAGGCGAAAGAGCTGCTTGATAGTTTGAGTTCACAGAAATATGACGGAAAAAGACAATTTACTAATGAAGAACTGTTAAGCTATATAATCAATACTTCACCCGAGGATTTGGGGAAGATGAGGCAAACCTCGATTGGCCTGGTAGGGTCGGTCATGGATAAACCATTAACCGTGGAAACCATGCCGGCTGCTTTTGAACAAATCCAGAAGCAGGTGGATGCGGTTGCCTTTACTCCACAGGCCAGGGAGATTATGAAGCTGGTTATCATCAGTAATTTAAAGCCGAATCTCATATTTAACAATGAGGCTACGGATAAGGCGATCGCCGAAGCCAGAGATTCGGTGCAAGCAGTACAAAAGACCATCAAGGCTGGTGAAATCATTGTTCGGGAAGGCGACCGGGTTACGGTTGAACAGATATCTATTCTCGAGCAACTAGGTATACAGAGAAGCAGGAGTTATCCGCTGACAGTTTTGGGATCAGGGCTTTTTGTCCTTTTGACCTTTTGGTTAATTATTGAATTTCTAAGACGTTATTATCACGCCATATATGAAAATGACCGCTTAATGCTTTTGATTGGCTTGATATTTATAATCATATTGTTAATCACCCGTTTTCTAACTATAATCAAGATTAGCGACCAGCCGGAATTAAACACCCTGATGGGTTACCTGGCTCCGGTAGCGGCCGGTTCGATGCTGGTGGCGATATTGCTGGACAATCGTTTGGCTTATTTTTTGACCATGATAATGTCCGTCTATGTAGGTTTGCTAAACGAAGGCAACCAGTTATTCTACGGCATCACCGCTTTTATTGGCGGAACGGTAGGCGTTTTCCAGGTTTACCGGCTAAATCAGACTTCGGATTTAGCCAGGTCAGGTCTTTATATAGCCCTGGCTAATGTAATCTCAATATTTACGCTGTCCCTTATCAGCGGTAATCTAAACTTAAATATGGCGGTCGTAGGAACCATCGTGGGAGCGGTAAACGGGATTCTTTCTGCGGTTTTAATGATTGGTGTCCTTCCTTACTTGGAGACGGCCTTTTCTATTACCAGCATGAATAAACTTTTGGAATTGTCAAATCCCAATCACTATCTTTTGAAACGTTTACTTCTCGAGGCACCGGGAACCTATCATCATAGCCTTATGGTAGCCAATCTGGCTGAGGCATCCGCCGAATCCATCGGGGCTAATCCCTTGATGGTGAGGATTGGTGCCTATTATCACGATATTGGTAAAATTAAAAGGCCCAATTATTTTGTAGAAAATCAGCAGGTATTTGATAATCCACATGAAAAAATTGCTCCCGCTTTAAGTGCGCTGATTATCACCTCTCATGTTAAAGACGGGGTTGAAATGGCCCGGGAGGCCCGTCTGCCTCAGGTAATTATTGATTTTATAGAACAACATCATGGCACTAGTCTGACCAAGTATTTCTATAGCCGGGCCCTGGAAGAAGACCGGCAGGGTAATTTGGGGGAAGAAACTTTCCGATATGAAGGGCCAAAGCCGCAAAGCCGTGAAGTTGCCCTGGTTATGCTGGCCGATTCAGTGGAAGCAGCGGTCAGGTCACTTGCTAATCCCAGCCCCGAAAGGGTTCGTAATATGGTGCGGCTCTTGATAAAAGATAAATTGAATGATGGGCAGTTGGAATTATGTGAACTTACATTTAGAGATTTAGATATTATTGGCAACTCATTTTGCAAACTGCTGGAGGGTGTATATCATAAACGTATTGAATACCCGGAAACCATAGTAAGAGAGTTTGAGAAAAGGAGAGAAGTGCGTGGAAACCATGATAATCAACCATCAGAGCAAAATTAACTATACTCGGGAATTACAACAGTTAATCATAAATGTAGTGAATACCGCTGCCAAACTGGTCAAGCTGGCTAAAAACACGGAGTTAAGCATTATGATTGTTGATAACAGCTATATCCAGGAGTTGAATTTTATATATCGAGGCCAAAATAATCCCACCGATGTTCTTTCTTTCGCCATGAATGAATTGAGTGAAGCGGAGATGGACTTTGATGTTCCCGGCGAAGTGAATGTCCTGGGCGATATTGTCATCTCTTTGGAACAAGCTGCCGCTCAGTGCGGGGAATATGGACATAGTTTAGAAAGGGAATTGGGGTTTTTGGTGGTACACGGCATGCTGCACCTGCTTGGTTATGACCATGAAAGCGAAGAAGAGAGCAAGGCCATGCGGGATTTGGAAGATCGTATAATGGAGTTGGTAAAGCTGGAAAGGTAGATAATTATAATGAGCAGGCACAAATTCCTGGCTAGCTTTTCTCATGCCCTGGCAGGTATTGTTTATGCCTTTATAAGCGAAAGAAACATGCGAATTCATGGACTGGCGGCCATAATCGTCGTAAGCATGGGATGTATTCTGCACCTCCAACGATTGGAATGGGGATTGCTTTTTCTTACTATATTTATGGTCCTGGTTGCAGAGACTATTAATACTGCGGTAGAAATAAACATCGATTTGATTACGGAAGACTACCATCCTTTGGCTAGACTGGCCAAGAACCTGGCAGCGGGAGCAGTGCTGCTGACCGCAATTAATGCGCTTATAATGGCGATCATAATTTTCGGCCCGTATTTTTTGCCTTAATTGAAGTGAGTGAGGCTTTAGGGGTAAGGCGTGAAGAGAAAGAATTTTTATCTTACTAATATTTTTGATTTATGATGATATTGGGTATCCCCCACAGGGTATGTATTCAGGTTAATGGGGGGGTAAAAAATCTGCGTATTTAGGGTTTTATTGGAGGATGGAATTTTTGCATAAAAATGATCTAATAGCATTGGCCCGTGAAGCTCAAGAATATGCCTATGCACCTTATTCCGAATTCAGAGTGGGAGCGGCCCTTTTGACTAAAGGGGGGAAAACCTATACAGGAGCCAATATAGAGAATTCCTCCTATGGACTCTCGATCTGCGCCGAACGGGTGGCAGTTTTTAGAGCCGTCAATGATGGCTGTCAGGATTTTGCGGCCATATGCATCTGTGCCAGCGGGGAAGGCTTCGTATATCCGTGTGGTGCTTGTTTGCAGGTATTGGCCGAGTTTTCCAAGGATTTGACAGTAATAATTACAGATAAAAATAACCAGCATAAAGAATATAATTTGAATGAAATGTTACCTCAAGTTTTTTCTTTGGGCAAATAGGAGGAGTAATTCGAATGAAGTCCGGATTTGTAGGCATAGTGGGCCGGCCTAATGTTGGCAAGTCCACTCTGCTTAACACGCTGATCGGAGAAAAGATCGCGATTGTTTCAGACAAACCCCAGACTACCCGGACCCGCATCCAGGGGATATACACCTGCGCAGACGGGCAGATTATATTTATTGATACCCCCGGTATTCACAAGCCGCGTCACCGCCTGGGCGAATATATGGTAAAGGTATCCTCCCGCAGTCTGGAAGAAGTTGATATTATTTATTATATGACTGATGTCACCAGACCCTTTGGCGGGGGAGAAGAGTTTATTATAGAGCAGTTGAAAGATGCCGTCGTACCAGTGTTTTTATTGGTCAACAAGATCGATTTGGCTGATGCAGCTAAAGTTAACGAATACATCAAGGCCTTTACCGGCCATATGAGCTTTTCGGAAATTATTCCGCTTTCGGCCGCTTGCGGAACCAATCTTCCGTTGCTGCTGGAAAAGACCTTTGGAGGCTTGGCGGAAGGACCGCTTTACTATCCCGAGGATGATTTAACCGATCAACCGGTTTCTTTTATCGTGGCTGAACTTATTCGTGAAAAGGCCTTGATTTTGACCCGGGATGAGGTTCCTCATTCACTGGCGGTGGAGGTTGAAGAGTTTAAAAATGCTACCGGAGGCAAAATTTATATAAGAGCAGTCATTTATACGGAGAGAGATTCGCAGAAGCGCATTGTCATCGGCAAGAACGGGCAAATGTTAAAGACGATTGGTGAGCAATCCCGGCAGGATATCGAGCGGATGCTGGAGTCCCCGGTTTATCTGGATTTATGGGTCAAAGTTAAAAAGAACTGGCGGGACAGTGAAAACAACCTCAATCAACTGGGCTA
>JAQUXM010000137.1:4807-6471 GCA_028692415.1 Syntrophomonadaceae bacterium
CTGAAAGATATAGAGATTATTAATGCTCACAAGCGGAAAGATCTCAAGGTAAAAGCCAGCGGGGGAGTAAAAGAATTGGACTTCGCCCTGCAGCTTATAGATGCAGGGGTTGATCGAATTGGCAGCAGCAATGCGCTGCATTTGCTGGAGGAGTATCGTCAAAGGGGAGGACTTGAAGGGAGATAGTCCTCTTAATGTGGAGAAAGAGTATATACCTGCTGCTTATATTTGCTGCCTTTTACACCAGCCTTATGATAAACTATCCTTCCGAAACCTTAAAATCCCTGGGCTATAATCGGGCCTTGGACTGGTACGCTGCAAGCGTTTCTTCCCGCGCCGTTTGTCAGGTATTATATGATCCAGGGCTGCGGCCCCTGAATCTTTCCTGTTCCAAGCTTAAAATCGGAACCCTGCTGCCCGGGAATAATAGCGATTATGCCGCCCAGCTGGAGCAATTACTGGCTGGGCAATGCCAGGTAATCGTAGAGTGTTCAGCAGCCGATACCTGGCATACCAGCCAGGATGGACAGATTTATTTAGCCAAACTTCGCCGCCAGGCTTACCGAGCAGTGATTTATGATGGCGGCCACCACCTCCCGACCCTGGGGTTGGCCCCGGATATTATTGTGGTTCCGGAGCTGGCCGGCTATGCAGTTCACAGCTATATGGCGGATGGCATGAAATTGACCAAAATTCACGAACTAATCAAAGAAACCGGGTCTAACACCATGCTGGTCAGCGTGCCGCGCTGGGCGTTGATTAAAAACGAACAGGCCTTAAACATAATTATCAGGAAAGCCTTGGCTAATGTACGCTATAATAGCAATTCATCAGCTTTTAAGCCCGTAGTGCGGGAGCGCATGAGCAAAATTCATGGAATAGCATTTGCGTGGGTGAATCGGGAATCCTTGGATAATAGCTCCTGCTTCGCAAATAATCTGAAATCCATGGGAATCCATGATTTACAAAAAGTATATTTAGCTTTTGATTATAATCATATTTCTTTGGATCAGTCCAATGATTTTACGGCAAGCATCCGCAAGAAAATTGGCGTACCGGTGGAATGTGTTAACCAGGCAGTCAAGGTGGCTAATGTTTATTGGAGTGGATATAATGTATTACCGCAGCCGGGGCATAGTTTTAAAAACCATGGATCTTCGTGAGGCAGATCAACTGGTTACCATATTTACCGAACAAGTTGGGAAAATAAGAGCGGTGGCCAAGGGGAGCAAGAAACCGCGCAGCAGCCTGCGCGGATGTATCCAGCCTTTTTGTCATTCCCAGCTGTTTTTCAGCAGCGGTAAGGAACTGGATCTTATTACGCAGGGCAAAATACTGGACTTTTATGGCAACACCAGGGAGGATTTTGACCGTACCCTTTATGCCCTTTATATTTTGGAACTCCTGGATAAAAGTTTGATGGATCGGGTTGCTTTAGCCGGATTATATTTACGCTGTGCAGCAGTGCTGGATTTTCTAAACCAGAGTGGCTATAATCCCCTGGTTATTAGGTATTTTGAAATGAGCCTGCTGGATTCACTTGGCTACAGTCCAATCCTGGAGCATTGTGTAAAATGCCATAATGCTGAATCTCCTCTTTTGGCCATGGATATGTCTGAAGGGGGTATGCTGTGCGGTGTTTGCCAGCACCAAGGGGAGGATGT
>JAQUXM010000138.1 GCA_028692415.1 Syntrophomonadaceae bacterium
GGTGACATATTTGACGCCAATCCCAGCTACAGTGGCACTGCTGTAGCTGCTGGTCGAGGCAGCATAAACCGGATTACCCCAGCTCAACAACGCAATAATAACGATTAGTCCCAATACCTTTTTGTAATTCATTTTACGCCTCCCTCAGAATATTTGCTTACCGGATACTTATCCCATCCCAAACCAAAGTTTACTCTATAATCTTCCAATTGCAACATATATTTTAACGTATTAAACCAATGAAAGGACCTGAAGGCTATCCCCTGCGCCTCTATAGTGTTAGAATCAAACATGATACCCGGCCTTAAAAGTAGCTGTCGAAGCGGTTTGTTGCTTTGGTATATTTAACAAGCTCTCTGCTCAGTAATCCGGTAATATATCCGGTAGGCACAGAAAAAAGCAGCATCAGCGGCAAATAATAAAAGATGCCTGAAAAATTTAATATCAAGGCTGCCATAAACAACTGCCCCAGATTATGGGCTACAGCTCCTGCAACACTGATTCCCAGCAGGCTGAAACCTGGAAAACAGCGTAATAGAACGGCCATAAAACAAGTGGCCGTACAGGCCCCGGAAAAACTCATTAAAAAACCAACGCCAAATAGAGTGCCACTGAGCATGGAACCAAGTATGGTCCGTAAAACCGTGATTTGCATCGAGGTCTTGAAATCAAAAACCACCAGGGCCAACAAAGAGATTATGTTTGCCAGGCCTAATTTTACGCCAGGTATAGGAGCAGGGTTGGGCAAAAGGCTTTCGATGAAATGCAGCACGGATGCTTGAGCAACCAGCATGGCAATTACGGCCAGTTTTTTGGTGGGGATCAAATAATTCAACTCTCCTCAAACACTAAGGATTTATAGGATCTTATCAAACATTGTCTTTTAATGCTTAATTAATGGAAGATTAATCCACAGTTATTATAATATATGATACAGGACTTGTCTTCAAAGGGGTTTCTTTTATGACCGGAATAAAAATTGGCCAATATGTGCATGGGGATTCATTCCTGCATTCCCTGGATCCTCGCATTAAGATTATTTGCTGTATCGTGATTATGGTATCGGTACTTATCAATTATAGTTGGTATTATCTGCTCTTTCACCTACTGTTAATAATCATGGCTATCAAGGCTTCCGGGCTGAGCTTTAGATTTATGTCAGGCTGTTTGCGCAGTATTCGCTACCTCTTGCTCGTCACCTTTGTTTTGCAGATTTTTCTTACTCCTGGTGAAGCGGTTCTAAGTTTAGGAAGAATCAGCATTTCGCAGGAGGGATTGCTGATTGCCAGTATTAATCTATTACGTTTGTTAATCTTGTTTTTTGGATCTTTGCTTTTAATAATGACTACCTCTCCAATTAAACTGTCGGCAGGAATTGAATTTCTGTTATTACCTTTAAACAAATTGAATATTCCAGTGCATCATTTTACTACTATTCTAAGTATCTCTTTTCGCTTCATTCCCACTTTGATTGAGGAAGCAACGATTATAAAAAATGCCCAGCGCTCCAGGGGCGCCCAGTTTGATTCGCCCAATCTGATAGTCAGGTTAAAAAGCTATATGGCAATTATTATCCCTTTATTTGAAGCATCGTTGCTAAGAGCAGAGGAACTGGGAGAAGCCATGGACAGCAGGTGTTACACCGGGCACCCCAACCAGCTGCGGATGAGCAGTTTAAAGCTGATGGGGAAAGACCTCGTCTTGTTAGGTTTTATGTTTCTTGTATTGGGAATAGGGATTTCCATATCACTCGGCAGTTCGTAAAGGATATTAACTAAACATGGATAATCAAGGAATTGAAATTAAAAACGTAAGTAAAAAATATAATAATGCAGGTAATGAAATAGCTGTTCTTCACGATATCAGCTTGACTATCAAACCCGGTGATTATATTGGCTTGATGGGAATGAATGGCGCAGGTAAATCTACCTTGATCCGAATGCTGAACGGGTTGATTAAGCCAGGCGAAGGAAAAATCCATATCAATGGTATGGATACTGCGGACAGCGATAACATGACAAGTATTCGCAAACTGGTGGGGGTTGTTTTTCAGAATCCGGATAATCAGTTAATCTGCCCGGTAATCGAGGAAGAAATAGCCTTTGGCCCTGAGAATTTGGGCTTGCCGCTTTCCGAAATCAATCAGCGGGTCAACTGGGCTTTGCATGCTGTAGAGATGGAAAAAATGAAGCACCATTCCCCCCATTTGCTATCCGGAGGACAAAAGCAGAAGATTGCGCTAGCTTCGATCCTTGCCATGCTACCCAGCTATCTGGTTTTGGACGAGCCTTTTGCAATGCTGGACCCGGTCAGCAGATGGGAACTGCTGGCACAAATAAGAAGGTTAAACACTGAGCATAATATAACGATCATTTTAAGCAGCCATAACCCTGAAGATTTTATGCACGCCAAGCGACTGATTGTTTTAGATCATGGTTCAATATACCTGCAGGGCAGTCCCCGGGAGGTATATTCACAGGATGGCAAATTAGCTGCTATCGGTTTGGAAGCACCGGGAATATATCAATTAATCAGGCAACTGCAGCAAGCGGGTTGTTATTTTAGCGATAACCCCAATTCGATTCAGGAGTTGGTGGAGATAATATGCCAAAAATAATCGATGTTAAAGAACTTGATTTTATCTATATGCCAGGCTCCCCATATGAGCAAAATGCTTTGAAGAATATCAGCTTTTCTTTAGATGAGGGCGAGTTCCTGGGCATATTTGGACCGAATGGTTCGGGCAAATCAACCCTGGTCCAGCTTTTTAACGGCTTGCTGTCCCCGGGACGGGGTACGGTTACAGTATGTGATACAGATACTGCTGATAAAAAACTAAGACAGCAGCTTTGGAAAAAAGTAAGTTTGGTTTTTCAGTATCCGGAACAGCAGATATTTCAGATTTCGGTCTATGATGAAGTAGCCTATGGTCCGAGAAACCTGGGCATCAGTGAAACAGAAGTCCGGCAGAGAGTGTATCTGGCCCTGGAGCAGGTTGGATTAATTCCGGAAGAAACCATTGGGGTGACACCTATCAGCCTGAGCGGAGGGATGCGAAGAAGGGTGGCAATCGCCGGCATGCTTGCCTTGAACCCGGAAATACTTGTTATGGATGAACCAATGGCCGGATTGGACCCAATAGGACGTAAACTAATCCTTGATATCATTAATAATCGCAAAGAGCATAAACTAACAAGCGTGATGACTTCACATAATTTGAAAGAAATAATAGCCATTGCCGATAAAATAGCGATTATGGACAGCGGCTGCCTGGTCTTTTTCGGAGCAGTTTCCGAACTGCTGGAAAATAACAATATCCTTGCTAAATATCGCTTGGAGCTGCCCGACCATATACAGCTTTTATCTGCTCTGGCGGAACGGGGATTAAAGGTGAATACGAATATACGCAGCCTGAATGAAGCCGCTCTGGAGATTTTAAGGCTTCTGGCTTAATCCTCAATTTTTATAACCGCCTTATTCGGAAGACAGACCGCTATATCACCAGGTTTCTCCAGCCAGCCTGCTTTTACACATATTTTGTCAGGACAATTGGCCTCTTTAAACCTTATTCGACCTTTCTCCACCTGAATTATTTCATGGTATTTTCCCGGCAGGATTATTTCTCTGGCTTCGCTTACCGTATTAAGATCAATACGTTCGATAAGTTTATGATTCTGAGTGATGGTAGCGATGCAATGAGTATTTTCAGCCCTTCCGGGATGCCACTTCAGGCAGCCCCAGGTAGCTATTACTGCCAGAATGATTATCATAGTGAGTATAATGTCGTTTCTTTTCATTATTATCTATATCTCCTGTTTTTATATGCCAGTCAAGCAAGCCGGCTTGGCTTGATGTAATTGCGAGGAAACTAGTGTGCTTGTCATTGCTATGAAAACAATATCGGCAAGCGATCTTCAAGTCTGTCCTTGCTATGAAAACTCGCGTATTTGTCATTGCGAGGAGCGTAAGCGACGCGGCAATCTTCCCCGGTAATTGATTACGTAAATGAAAAATGCTCTAACGCTTTTCGTTTATCGTGGTGGGTTAAACACCCGTGAAGATTGCGAGGATACAACCATTCCGTGGTTTAGCGTGTTAGCCCATAAAATTATCATCAATGTTCATTAAATCGAAAAATAGCAAAACATCATTAGCGCTGTTAATATCCCACAGCTTATCATAATCACATAGTCCCGAATCCTGCATTTCAGCACCAAATAACTGCTGCGATGGGGAGAAGCCCGGAATCCTCTCATCTCAATCGACATCGCCAGTGCTTTGGATTTGATAATCGCCCCGGCCACCACAGGCTGAAACAAAGATCCCATAACCTCTATTTTCTGTTTGAAGGGAAGTGTCTTGAAATCAACACCGCGAAGCTGAATGGCAATCATCGTGTCTCTGAACTCTTCAGCAAAGACCGGCAGAAAACGAATTCCCAGGGAGGCCATAAGTGCCACTTCATAAGGCAGTTTACATTGGACCAGCCCCTGAATGATTTCGCGGCTGCTGGAAGTGGATAGAATACCGGCGGATGCTATGATAATCAACATCCGCAAGATAAATTCCCCGGCCATCTTCAGTCCGCCGAGGCTAAGCAGTTTAAGACTGCCAACCGTTATGATTGCTTGACCGGCTGGCATAAATATACTCTGCAATATGGCTATGCCCAAAACCATATATAGCAGCAATTTACATTTTTTGAGCATGCCCCATGGGTTAACACCAAACAGCAGCAGCAGCAGGACTGATATCCCAAAAAGTACAGCAAGAAAAGTCCAATGGCTCATTATCACTGCGGAGCTGGAAAGGCAGGCGATTAGAAAAAGCTTGGTTCTCGGATCCAGCTTAGAGGTAAAGGTCATCAACAATCGCTCCCTTCTCCATGCGAAGGATGCGTTGGGCATTTTCCCGGACAAAGCTCTGATTATGGCTTATCAGCAGCATGCCGACACCCTCTTGGCGCAAATTGTTCAAGACCCGGTTAAGAATATCAATCCGTTTTTGGTCCAAACCGGTAGTTGGTTCATCCAGGATAAGATATTCAGGCTGCAAAGCCAGGCAAGACGCTAAAACCACCCGCCTCTTTTCTCCCCAGCTCAGATTTAAGGGAAAAGCGTCCCTGAGATGTTCAATCTCAAACAATTTCATCAGCTGTTCGGTTACTCGACTGATCTCTTCCGCATTTGCGCCACGGTATTTCAAGCCAAAGGCGATCTCCTCCTCAACAGATACCGTAAAAAGCTGCTGCACTGGGTTTTGAAAGCTATAGCCAAGCTTTTGGCCAATCTTAAAAAGCGGCAGCATGCTAAGATTTTCGCCAAATAGCAAAAGCTCCCCCGATGATGGTTTTAAAATTCCGGTCAGAAGTTTTCCGAGGGTGGTTTTGCCTCCTCCATTAGCACCCAGCAGCACCACGGTTTCTCCTTTGTATAAGGACAGATTCAAATGTTTGATGATGTTTATCTTGGTTTGATAAGCAAAGGACAGGTTTCTTGCTTCGATCGCAATGGCTTTATTCATTTGCGCTTGCCTTTCGAGCCGGCATACGCAGCAGGCCATCTCGCTCCAGAAGCCAGATCTGATCTGCTATATCCAGATTACTGATATCATGCTCGATTATAATAATAGCTTTGCCATGCTGCTTGAGAGTCATCAAAATTCTCTTGACATTTTCCTGTGTCGCTGCATCCAATTGGGCCAGGGTCTCATCCATTACGATAATATCCGGGGATAAGGTCAATACCCCTCCCAGTGCCACCAATTGTTTCTGCCCGCCGGAAAGCTGAGCGGGATTAAGCATGAGCAGATCGTTTATTCCAACCAGCTCTGCTATGTCAGCAATTCTTACCGCTATTGCCCCGCGCGGCAAACCCAAATTTTCCGGGCCAAATGCCAGCTCAGCTTCAACACTGGGCATAAAGATCTGGGTATCCGGGTCCTGAAATACGATGCCGGGTCGGCCGCGCAGAATCACCTCACCACTAAAATCTCCCTTGATCAATCGGGGAATCACCCCGCAAAGGCAATATCCCAGGGTGCTTTTGCCACAGCCTGAAAGCCCGGTCAGGGCAGCTATTTCGCCCGCTTCCAGAGAAAAATCGATCCTATCCAGAACCGGCGAGGTTTGTCCCTGGTACGTAAATGTGATCTCTCTTGCCTCCACCGCTTTCATGTTTCTAAACCCACAGTTATTGCACATCCAGTTCACAGACGTATTTTGCCCAGCGCTGGCTGAAATGGTCACCCCGAATAACGATCATATAGGGACCCTGTCCATCGCTCTCCCCATAAGCGCCAAGATAATCTCCGTTATCCTTATAAACCAG
>JAQUXM010000022.1:0-9616 GCA_028692415.1 Syntrophomonadaceae bacterium
TTGCGGTTTATTACCTGAATCCCCTGGGTTGGCTTCTCCCAGAGGTTCAGGCGAATCAACCCCAAGCGCAGTTCTTGCAAGACATCCTCTACGCGATTATAAAAATACATGGCAATATTCTCAGTGGTAGGCTGGATCAAATCGAAAGGGTGCACCTGATTTAATACTTTATTCTCATAAACCGCCAGGGCTGCCGTAACCGCCCTCACCACCTTGTTAAATTCAACCGTATCCCCAAGCTCATGCGGTACCTGGATCTCTACCTCCACCTGCCAGGAATGGGCATGAACCGGACCTGGTGATGCGCCAAAGGTTACGAAATGCCGGGCATTAACAAACGAAACCAGCTTCATATCATAGATGGCAGATTCTCGGGACAGCCTTTGCAGCTTATCGCGGCCTATGTTTTCTTCTTCCCGGGCTGGAACTCTAAGCCGGTTTTCTTGGGCTGCCTTCTTTTCGGCAGGCTGTGCCAGCTGAAGTGCTTCAGTTTCTTCTATGACATTTAAGTTATCTTCGTTAATAATTATGTAATCTTCATGGGGGGTGGCTGATTGAGGTTTAGGGGAAGGAGGGTTCAATTCTTCGTTAAGCAGGATTATTTCTTCTTCGGCCCGGGATATTTGCAGTTGATTGCGAGCAACCACAGCTTCAGCAACAGCCAAAATGCTTCGGGCTTTTTGCTCTGCTTGCTCCTCCATTTCAAGCGCTATTCTTTTACTTTCCTCCAAAGACAATTCAATACCGATTTGTCTGGATTCCTCAACGGCAATTACCTGGTTTAATTTTTCGATTTCTCTTTGGCATTTTTGTTTTTTAGAGGAGATACTATCCAGTTCCAGGGACAGCTTGTTCAGGATGTGCGCATATTTACTTTGTTTGTCGATACTATCACTGTTCCTGTCAATAATAGTAATCTTCTCCTTTTATAATCATGAAATATCCAGCTTTTTGGAGTCAAATGCCTTATCTTTAGTTATTAATGTTGGGGTAAAGCTAATATCATCGGGAGTTTCTTTAATCTTTTCCAGCGAAACCCGGTAATTATCCAATACTTCGCGAAATTCTTCCTTAAAGCGGGCCACTTTCAGGCGCAAAAAGTCAAGTTCCTGCAGTTTATGCTTAAGCTCTTCCTCAGAGTTTTCCAGCATCAGTCGAGATTTTTCCTTGGCCTGTTCCACTATCTTCTGCGCGTTAATCTGCGCGGCTACCATAACATCTGTAACCATCCGTTCACGCACTAGAAATTCGTCAGCTTTTTTTTGTAATTCGACCTGTTTCTCCTCGGAATGTTTCAATTCGATTTTAGCCTGTTCTATCTCAGTTTTCATAGCTTCGATCTTCTGCTGGTATTCGGCATCAATTCGCTCAAATTCATTCAAAACATCCCTGGGCTTGAAACCAAACAAAGTTTTGCCAAGGTTCCTGTTCATTTGCCTCCCCCTTTGCTTACCCATTAAAATAGTCTTTTGGATAGCCATCAAAATACACGCCCATATAGATCCTTTAGAGTGGATTGAGCTGAACTATAATGTTGCAATTGGCATTCAGGGTCCCGGCTTTTTCCATGACCTTTATACTATTATATGCCAGGATACCGATAGTATATTTATCATATCATGGCAGGTCCAGCTTTTAAAGAGAAATTTTTTCATTTAATGGAACTTTTTCTTCAAAGTAGGACAAAATCTAAATTATATTTTTTTTGCAGGAAATTCCACAATAGTGTAGAAGTAAATCATAACGTTATTTGCTTCTTATGGGAATATACTCCATCAATAACTAAACTCCATTTTATATACAATAGTTCAAACCTGCATTCTGTTCTAGATTTCAGCATCGGACGAAACTGCGGAGCAGTTTCAACAAACTGCTGCAACGAGGTGGGGGATTAGAACCCGCCGCCTGTTTAGTTAATAGGAACCCGACCACTTAAAGAAGCGGGGGAAATATTTTCACCTTGTTATACTGCGCGCTCAGGAGGGATATTTATGAAAAGCATTGGTGCACGATTATCTATTTACATGGTTATAACTATTTTTTTATTCTCTGGCGGCCTTGGTCTTATTACATATTATACGGCATCTAATGCACTTATGAGTAGTATTGAGCAAAGTGTATCAGCCAAAGCCGAAGATGCCACCCAGCTGGTCAGCAGTCAATTGGCTACTAGGCTTTCGGTCTTGGAGACGATTGCCAGTCAGGACAATATGAAAAGTATGGATTGGAATAAGCAACTTGCAGTTTTACAGGTTGAAAACCAGCGCCTGGATTATAAGATGATGGGGGTAGCCGGTCTTGACGGGCAGGTTCGCACCACGGCAGGTTCCATTACCAATTTAAGCGATCGGGATTATTTTACCCAGGCTCTGGCCGGGAAAACTGCCATCTCCGATCCCTTAGCCAGCAAGCTGGATGGCAGTTATATTATAATGATGGTAACTCCCATCAAAGACCATGATGGAGCACTGGTAGGGGTTCTGGCTGCTGCAGCCGATGCTACTTTCTTAAACCAGACTATTGCTCAGATAAAATTTGGACAAAGCGGCTATGGCTACATGCTCAATAATCAAGGAAGTGTTATCGCCCATCCCAAAAAAGAATTGATTTTCGACCAGTATAATCCTATCGCTGAAGCGCAAAAAGATCCCAAACTGGAACCCCTGGCCAATCTGGTTAAGGAAATGATTCAAGGTAAACCAGGTTATGGTAAGTACCTCTGGACTGACGGGGTTAACAAATTTATGGGCTTTGCCGCGGTAAAAGACACCGCATGGTCTATTGCTGTTACCGCACCTCAAAATGAGGTTTTGGCCGGACTGGCAGCTATGAAGACTCGAGTGGGAATAGCCGGTTTTGTCTTTCTGCTTTTGGGTATAGGTATTTCCATCTACTTGGGACGCCGTTTGTCCAAACCCATTAAAGCGGCCGCCCTGCATGCCCAATTGATTGCGCAGGGAGACCTGAGTGTCGAAATACCCAAAGAATATTTGGTCCATCAAGATGAACTGGGTTATCTTTCCCGGGGATTGGACAACATGATTAAATCCTTAAGAAACATGATGCTGGAAATATCCATGGGTTCTCAGGAGGTGGCGGCTTCAAGCCAGGAGTTGGCAGCTTCCGGTGAGAGTATAGCTGCCACTATGCATGATATCTCATCTTCCACCCAGGAAATTGCTGCCGGTATGGAGGAAATATCCTCTGCCAGCAAGGAAATAACTACATCGGGAGAAGGTATTTCAGCTGCCCTGGCCCTGGCCAATCAAGATTCGGAAACGGGTTATGCTGAGTCTCAAAAAATGGAAAAGCGCGCTTTACGTATGCAGGAAGGGGCAACAAATTCCAAAAAAGTTGCAGAAAACATTTATGAAACTATAAAGACCAAACTCTTGCATGCAATCGAAGATGCAAAAGTCGTAGAGCGGATTTCGGAACTAGCTGAAAATATATCGAGCATTGCCAGTCAAACCAATCTTCTGGCTTTGAATGCAGCTATCGAAGCGGCTCGAGCCGGTGAGCAGGGTAAAGGTTTTGCGGTAGTTGCCGAAGAGGTTAGAAAACTGGCAGAAAACGCTTCAGCTGCGGTAGATGGCATTCAAGGCATGACCGAACAGGTGCAGAAATCGATCGCTAATTTGATAAGCTATGCTAATGAGTTGCTTAGTTTTATTAACAACGATGTTATCCGTGATTATGGTTCAATGGTAGTGATATGTACCCGCTACAAGGATGATAGTGATCTGGTTGTTGATCTCACTCAAAAGCTTAACCACCATACTCAAAATGTAATACTGGCGATGGAATCAATTAATAAGTCTATTGAATCAACCGCTAACGCCATTAAAGACAGCAGTTCAGGCTCGCAAAAAATAGCCGGCGGCAGCCAGTTAGCAGCTCTGTCTGCCCAGGATATCAGTGAAGCATCCACCCGAATGGCTGAAAATGCAGAAAAGCTCAACCTTTTGATCGAAAAGTTTAAATTGTAATTGGCGTTAGGGGGAAGGGGTTAGGCGTGAGGGGTAGAATTAATCCTTAATTTGTAATAACCGTTTTTTATCATAATTGCATACACCCCTTACTCCTTACATCTTACCAACTATTTGTAAAGATTCATTATCAGTAATAACAGCCCGTCTTCCCTGATCTCATAGCTTGCTTTACCCGACTCGGCTGCATCCTCGCTCTTGTATATCTCGCTACTATCCGTAAGTATTTTAAGATCCAAATCAATTCCTAATGTTATGTTTCCTTCCTCATCTTTTTCTACCCTTAATTCCTCAAACTTTTCCTCTCTGGTTCCTATGCCCACCCCAGTACATAAATAAATAGACATTTCGACTAATCTGCTCTGGTTAATGTCCCCTATTAATTCATCCAGGCTTATTTGGATTTCCAAATCAATTCCCCCTCTTATATTTTTACATCTATTCGCCTCGTTATACTTGGTCGATTAATCCCCTTGCCCGGAGGACATAGCCTGAGGGCACAAGCACGCACTGCAAAAAGCAAGCGTGAAGTCAAGGAATTCGGCCCTTTGCCACCTTACCCCTGACGCCTCACTCTTCACATTAATACGGTTTCCTTTAACGCTAAATCCTGAGGGATGGTAAAGAGGAATTCTGTTCCCTGACCGGGTTCGCTCTCCACCCAAATTTTGCCGCCATGCGCTTCAACATAGCTGCGGGCAATCGCCAGTCCCAGTCCCGTACCTCCAGCCTGGCGGTTGCGGCTTTCATCTACCCGGTAAAACCTTTCGAAAACCCTTTCCCGGTCTTCTGCGGCAATCCCCGAGCCGGTATCCTTTACCGTAAAAATGATCTCCCGCCCTCTTTCCCCAAGCTCCAGCTTGATCTCACCCCCCTGGGCAACATGACGCATCGCATTGCTCAAGAGGTTAATCAATACCTGGGTCAAGCGCTGGGAATCTGCCTTAATATAATCGATTTCAGGATCGATTTCCACCTGAAAGTTAATCTCATCTGACTCCATAGCCATGCGCAATGGCATAATTCGATCTATCATTTCCGCAGGGCTGAATATTTCCCAGTTCAATTCGAGCGCGCCAGCCTCGGCCAGGCCCAGATTTTCCAGATCCTTTACCAGGCGGCTAAGCCGGATGACCTCATCCACCAAACTGCTGCTTATATCTTCCCCGGGCTGCAACTTCCCATTCTGTATAGCTTCGAGTTGTCCCCTTAAAATACTGAGCGGCGTCCGTAACTCGTGAGCGATACTGGCCATAAGATTCTTGCGGTTTTCTTCATTCTTATTCAGCTTATCAGCCATCAGATTAAAGTCGATGCCCAAAGAATACAATTCTTTATCTCCTCTGGGTTTAACTTTGACCCCCAGATTTCCCCTTGCCAAATCGTGAATCCCCACTGATAATTCAGCCAGCGGCAGACTAATGCGCCGCGCCAGCAGCCAACCCAGAATAAACGCCAGCAGTGATACCACAAGTATACTCCAGTAAATCTGTTGGGTGATGCTGCTCAGGAATGCATTTTCCAAACTGGCTACTCCACTTTGCAAAGGACTGGCAATAAAAAGGTTCCCTATTTGCCCTTCATCGTGATTAAGTGGAACCTTGACAAATCCATTCGCTTGATCTCTTAGCTGCTTGCCCAAGTCCAGGTCATAAGAGTCTGCAATAATGGCAGCGGACTGGTCAGTAACTAGAATTCTCCTGCCCTGCATCCCCATATGCAGGTTATTGGAGCGGTTGCCGAAACCCATACCCTTGCCTTTACCCATTCCGGTTCCCGTTTTAAGCGTTTTAGGCATAAGCTCCTGAACACCCTGCAAGCTGCCATTTTCATCATAATAAGCGTTGATGAGGTCTTGGTACTGCCCTATCAAGGCCTGGTTACTACTATTAATATAGCTGGTAAATTGCTTCCGGCTTATATATAGCGTCATAATCCCGGAAACACTGGTAGCTATCACCGCTACCAGAATAATTATGGTCGTTATGCGACTGGTTAAACTGGATCTAAGCATGGGAATTCCCTTCCTCCAGTAATTTGTATCCAGTTCCATAAACCGTCTTGATTTTAATCTCCTGGTCTCCGGCTGCCTCCATTTTACGCCTTAGATTGTTGATATGAGTGTCTATGGTTCTTTCATAGCCTTCATAGATGTCCCCATAGATTCTCTCCAATATTTGCAAACGGGAAAAAACTTGTCCCGGATGCTCAGACAGCAGAGCCAGAATTTTAAACTCGGTGGTAGTAAGGTTTAAAACTTCATTATTAAGGCTTATTTCCTGCCGCAAAAGATCAACTTTTAAGCCCCTGATCATGGAAGGTATTCTTTCTTCCCCGCCCTGACTGCGACGCAGCACCGCACGTACTCGCGCAGTCAATTCGCGCGGCGAAAAGGGCTTGCTCATATAATCATCCGCTCCCAGTTCCAGCCCCAGGAGTTTATCTATTTCTTCTCCCCGCGCGGTTAGCATAATTACCGGGGTATTATCAAGGCTTCGTATTTTTTTCAAGACTTCCATTCCTGACAGCAAAGGCAGCATAATATCCAGAATCACCAGATTGGGCCCAAACCTGGTGAAGGATTCAAGTGCCTCCTGCCCATCGCTGGCAGTAAGCACCCGGAAACCCTCCGCCTCAAAATGCTTAACCAGCATATTTCTAATTTGTACCTCATCCTCCACGATAAGCAGCGTATTTATCATATTTCGCTCCTGTCCAGTATTTCAGCCGCGCCCGTTTAGTCATGGCAAAACCTATTCCACCCAGCGCACTTTGCTTTTCAGTTCCGGGTCTATCCTTGCGGGAGCCGTTGGAGCCATGTCTGGATAGCCTAAAGGAGTTACCGCCACAATTTCTTGGTCATCGTCAATATCAAGGATTCTTCTTATGCCAGCATCATCACGCAGCGGCCCGGTCATCCAACAGCTTCCCAGCCCTTCAGCGCAGGCAGCCAGCAGCAAGTTCTCAAATGCTGCGCTAACGCTCTCCAGATGCATTTTTCGGATAGAATCATCCTGGCTGGCCGGGGTCAAAGCAACGATAAGCAACGGGCTGCCGCCAAAATCGCTTGCAAATCGAAGAAACATCTCCCTCCGGGCCTGGTCCCAATCCTTGGTGTAACTTTCACTGAAGCGGGCATAACTCTCTCCGATCTGATTTTTCTTGGTTCCGCTGACCACGATAAATTCCCATTGCTGCATGTTCATTCCCGACGGTGCCCAGTTAGCGGCATTAAGAATTTTCAATAGTATATCTTGCGGCACCATATCCGCTTTGTATTTGCGTATGGCACGACGGGCATATATTACCTCATAAAAATCCATTCCTTTTCCTCCTTCCAAAATCTAGCTTTATCGCTTATCCCATTACTTATCATAATTCCTGCATAAATTCAAGCGGACTATTCTATTTGGAATTATTCCTGCGGTTTCTGGAAAAGATAAAATTTATAATGCTCGATTCTATTGTTCGAAAAAAAGATCAACCATATTAAATACTTCGAGGTGAGTAATTTGCATAAAAATAAACATCTATGGCTTTTAATTATTCTATCCCTGAGCCTGACTATTCTTATGCCGGCTTGTTCTAAAAAGGAATCCCCATCAAAAAAGCCGGAATCTTCGATGGGACAAAAACCCAAAGCTCCACCCGAGATTGAAAAAATTCTTAGCGATATTGATATGCTTATTGCAGAATTGGACAAAGATATAAAACAGAAAAAAATGTCTCCAGTTGAGAAAGCAGCCCAGTTGGAACCGCAGGGACAAGAAGGTGGCGGCAAATCAGCGGGACAGTCTCAGCAGGGTCAATCCCCGGAGCAATCAAAAGGCCAGAATCAAGGGGAACAGTCATCGGAAGGGCAGTCAGACCAGCAATCCCAGGATAAATCCAAGCAATCACAAGCCGGAATGCAGACCCAAGGCCAGCAAGGTGTATGGCAGAAGGCAGATAAGAGTCTCAAAAGCATACATCAGAGTTGGAATAAGCTGGAACCGGAAGCAATAAAAGCGGGCTTGCAAATCAAAGCGAGGGACGATTTTGAGAAAGCACTGGAGGAGCTCACCTTAAACATAAGCCAGCAGAAGAGTGAAGAGAGCCTTATGGCTGCAGTTAGCTTTTATAAGTATTTTGCCCAACTGGCCCAGGTATTTGCCATGCCGACCCCCCCTGACTTTTTCCAGATGAAATACGAGGTCATGGCTGCAATTACGGAAGCCGGCAAACAAGATTGGTTAGCCGCCCAAAAACATCTGCCCAATATTCAAGAACATTGGAACAGTCTAAAAGTTCAGGCGCAGGGTACGGATGCCAAACTCTTGAACCAAAGCGAGTTTTCCATCCATGATCTTATGGACGCTATTACCAGCGAACAATCAGACCTGGTAATCATCAAGGGCGAAATTGTGATGAACAACCTGAAACAACTGGAAGCTGGTCTGTCCAAAATGTCCTCGGGGCAGGGTAGTCAGAAAAGTAAATAAACAGATCAACGGGATACCTCATTCAGCCCGTTGCAAAGCGATTAGAGGTGTTTCCCTGCCTGGAAAACAAAACCTGGCCGTAGTGATCAACGACCAGGCACATGATTAACATATTTAGCGTGTTGAAATCTATAAACCGGGTTTGCCGCTGTAGGTTTCCAGACTGTGCTGCAAAAGAGATAAAGCTTCACCTTTGCTGAGCAATTGGTTTGGCCTGAAACTGCCATCCGTATAACCACTGACAATGCCGCTGGCAAAAGCAGCGTTAATATCATGCTCCGCCCAGGCGGGTATGGGATCACGAAACATAGGCCGGCTGCCTTGAGCTGGGAAAACCCGGCCCAATAATGAGGCTGCTTCAATACGGCTTATGTAATCATGAGGTCTAAGCTGATTTGCTTCATTTCCTCTAAGATATCCAGCTTCGATTAGGGTTTTTATATCAGCAAAATCAGCATAATCAAGGAGACCGGCATCTTTAAACATTTCTGCTTCGGCCTCAATCAAGTCGGGAGTTACCGGTGACAAACGTTCAATCATTCCCGCCACGATTTGGAAAAATTCCAATCGGTATATATTATCATCCGGATTGGCCGTATATTCCTCAACTTTTTCCACAAATGGCGCCACCCGTACCGTGCTGAAATTCTGATGGTTAAATATGAAGTCCAGACTCATCACCGGAGCGCTACTGTCAATATGACTTATTTCAATCGTAAGCGAACGGGGGGTTGATGCCAGCAGCTTAATCCCGGGCTGCCCATTCTGCGTAGCAAGCTGGTTTTTTTGTCCATCCACCATTTCCGGACAATCCACATATTGCAGGAAGTTTGATGAATTCGCAGGCTGCATATACGCAGTCCCGGTCGGAAGCGTAAGCTTTATTTTCTGACCTGTCTGGAGGGGAACTGCAATGCCCGGTTTGCCAGTTACCCTTATCGTTCCCAGTTCCTGATTCGCGCCCGGAGCAACGGTTGGGGCCGAAAGTACTGTGTTAATCGTGTTTCCTTGACCGGTTCCCGATTCCTTGGGCTGATCGGGGTCACTCAGGGTTGCTTCCAGGATAGTATCAGCTTGCGCCATGCCAGGAAAAAAAGCTATCAACAGAAAAGCTGTTACCATCCAAATAAATATTTCCTTTCGCCG
>JAQUXM010000022.1:9716-18113 GCA_028692415.1 Syntrophomonadaceae bacterium
TACCCCTGCCAGCGCCAGTATCACCAGGGTATCATTAATACCGTTCATATAGGATTGTTTTAAGATCAGTCCCCGCACTATCTCCAGGGTTCCATTCCAGGAAGTATCCGAACTCATGCCGCAGCTGCCCAGGTAAGCCTGAATCTGGCTTAAGGTGGTAACCGCCAGCGGAGAATTGTAGTTTATATTATCGCCCAGCACGGCCATATGATAAGACTGGCGCTCCGTTACCATATAGGTAGTCCAGGCCACCCCCAAAGATCCGGCTAGCTGTCGAGCTAGATTTATAGCGGCGGAGGCACTGTTTACCAGGTGTTCAGGCAGAGTCAACATACCGGCATTGCTCAGCGGCATCATAGCCAAACCGAAACCTGCTGCCCGCAAGGCCAGGAGTACCTGGAGTTCACGATAACTGGTTGCCAAGCTTAACCAGCGAAGTTCATAAGTAAACCAGATGATAATCAAAAAACCCAGCAAACCAAGATAAAATGCTCCATACTTATCGAAAATCTTCCCGCTCACCGGCATTAAAATACCGGTCGCCAGAGCCATAGGCAACATCAGAATACCCGTTTTCATTGGGCTGTAACCCAGGAGATTCTGGGCATAAATAGGTATTAAAAACACCACTGCAAACAGCAATACGGTAATCACCGCCATGCTTAAGATACTGGCCAGCATAACCGGGTTTCTAAATAGTTGCATGGGAATCAAGGGATTGGGGACCGAGGATTCCCAGAAGGCAAAGAGGACCGAAGTAAATCCCGCCACTGCAAAAAGGGTGACAATGTATTGTGAAGTCCAGCCCTCATCCTGGCCTTTGCTTAACGCCAGCAACAAGGAAAAACAGGCTGCAACTATCAAGGCGGCACCCATCAGGTCCGGTTTTAACTCCTTTTTCAAGGGGGTCTCAGGTAAACAGAACAGGGAAAGTATGATAGCAATTATCCCCACCGGTATATTAATCGTAAATATCCACGGCCAACTGAAGGTTTCAACTAAATAGCCCCCCAGCGTAGGTCCAATGGCAGGTCCCATAACCGCCGCAATTCCCCAAACCCCCAAAGCAATACCGCTTTTCTCCTTGGGAACCAGGAAAAATATCATCGCCATACTTACCGGGATCAGCATCCCACCACCCACCGCCTGCACCACCCGGGCGGTAATTATGGAGTTGCTGCTCCAGGCCAGCCCGCAGAAGGCCGAACCGGCTGTAAAAATTCCCAGGGCTATGATATACATGCGCCGACAGCCGAAACGCTCACAAAAATAAGCAGTGAGTGGAATCACCACCCCCGAAGCCAGCAGATATCCGGTCAAAACCCACTGAATTTTGTCGGTGGAAGCACCGAAAACCGCCATCATTCGCGGCAAAGCCACATTGACAATACTGCTGTCCAGTATGGACATGAAAGCTCCGATCACCAGAATTAATACCGCTCCCCAGGGAACCCGGGGTTCTTGGCCGGGCAAAGTTTCGCTCATCTTCCCCGCCCCCTATTTTATATGTATTTTGACTATGGCGTTCATACCCGGCAGCAATTGCTGACCCTGATAATCAGCAATACTAATCTTGACCGGCACGCGTTGGGTGATTTTCACAAAGGAGTTGCCGGTATTTTGCTGAGGCAGCAGGGAAAATACGGAGTTGGCGGCATTGCCTTTGCTCAGAACACTTCCCGCAAATTTTAAGCCGGGCAGCAAATCCAGCGTGAATTCAACCTTCTGTCCCGGCTTCACCCTTTTCAGCTTGTCTTCCTCAATATTGGCGGTGATATACAATGCTTTTAAATCAGCCATCATCAATAAAGGCACCCCCGGAGAACCTATTTCGCCCGGATGGGCGGTTTTTTTGATAACGGTTCCGCTGATCGGCGCTTTTATAATACTTAAATCAAGATTACTGGCGGCCGCCAGGGTTAGATCGGATTGCCGTCCGATATAATCGTCCTTTTGGAGAATTTGTCCTTCTTCGACGGTCAATTCCAGAATCTTACCGGTGACCTGGGGGCTAACCTTTATAATATCGCCATCCACCCGCGCGTCTTCGGTTTCAACATAATGTTCATTCTGATACCAGTAATAAAAAGCTATCCCGCTCAGGCTTGTAATCATCAACAGCCCGATTAAAACCAGCTTCATTTTTCTCATAGCTATTCCCCCCTCCTAAATGGCCGGGTTGTCAACCCTTATCTGAACTTGCTGTCCATCCTGCAAGTCGGCCGGTGCAGCAAGAATTACGGTTTCGCCTTCCTTCAGGCCGCTCAAGACCAGAGTATTTTGCTGGTCAGAACCGCCCACCACAAGCTCTCTTTTCTTAGCCTTGCCATTCTCCACCGCAAACACGCTGCAGCTATCTCCGGCTTTATCGATAAGGGCGGTTTTGGGAAGCAGCAACCCCGGTTCGGGCTGGGTATTTATTTTAACCTCGGCAAACATACCAGGTTTTAATACATGCCGGGGATTATCAACCTGTATTTTGACGGTATAGGCTTTGGTTTGAAGATCGGCGGCCGGCGAAATAGCACTGATGGTTCCAGTAAAAGTCTGCTTTGCAGCTGCCGCTACCATCACCTCGGCAGTTTGCCCGGTTTTAAGCTGGTTAATTTGCGATTCCCCCACCCCCAGCTTTACCAGCACCTGATCGATATTGACCATAGTGATAACCGGTACCTGGGGCAGCACGATTTCCCCCGGATTAATATTTTTGGTTGTAATAACCCCTGAAAAAGGAGCTCTGATAAAAGTATCATGGTAAGCGATATGCGCTTTTTCAAGACTGGCCTGGGCTGACCTTAGAGCGGCTTCCATTTTACGATAAGGGCCATCGTAATTATCATCAAAACTGGCCTGGCTTAATGCCGCAGAAGCAATCAGCACTTTGCCGCGCTCGTAATTCTTGGTCGCCAGTTCATAAGCAATTTGTGCGGTATCCAATGCTGCCTGGGCAAGCTGGATGTTGGCCTCCAGATCATCGGCCTCCAGATTCATCAAGACCTGTCCTTGTTTCACTACACTGCCTACATCGACATTGACTGCTTGCACTTTCCCGGAGACTTTGCTTACCACACTGGCGTTTTGCACGGCTTCCAGCTTGCCGTTTATGGCAGTTTGGCTTTGTAGGATGCCATTTTCAACCCTCACCCCGCTAAATACTTGTTTAGAATCACTAGTATTTTCGCTGCATCCCCCAATAAGAAATAACGCTACCAGAACCAAGCAAACCAGTCTGCCGCGGTATAAGCTTAAGTTCATGACCTTTCGCCCCTTCCCGCTCCGTGCAGCATAATATCTACCACCTTATTGATTATTCCGTTGGTATATTCGTCGGCATCTCCTTGCGCATAGATCGCCGGCTCAAAAAATAAAAGGCCAAAGAACATCCCCATAAAGCAGGTAGCTGCAACCGAAACATCCAGCGGCCTGATAAACCCGGCGGCAATCGCTTCCTCAATATACTGCTCGAGCAGTTTCCTTACCGATTGATAAATCTTTTTATTATAAACTTCGCGTAAAGCCGGATCAAATCTAGCTTCAAGCATTATTATCTTCAGCAGAGTAATATTTTGCCTTACAAATTTCAAGCGATTATGCAGCACAAAACGCAGGATTTCCTCCGGGTCTTTGCCTTTTGATTCTATTAGAGCCTGTTCCAAGGAACGAATAGCAAGTTCAGGAACAAAGGTTTCTATTACTTTGCTTAGGATTTGCTTCAAAATATCCTTTTTGCTGGGAAAATAATTAAAAATGGTGCCTTCCGCAACTCCCGCTTCACGCGCGATCTCGCGGGTGGTCGCCCCATTGAAGCCTTTCTCTTCAAAAACCCGAACCGCTGCTTCGAGAATTTGCATTTCCTTGTCGCCGCCCTTTTTTGCCATCCAGCTCTCCCCCTTCGTATAATATGAGTGAGTACTCACTCATATTATATAATTTCAATTCCCTTTTGCCAAGCAAATAATGGTAAAGTAGCCATAAATAAAAACAGCTTAGCAAAGGGAGATATTCATCCTTGGCTAAGCTGTTAAATCAAACCGGTTATTTATCCCAGCAGCAGCCGGTCATTGTCCAGTTCTTCACCGCTTTGGCGGCTGAATTGTTTTACCAGTTGCTCTACGGTCATAGCTTCTCTTTCTTTTCCGGCAATGTCCATGATGATCCGTCCTTCATGCATCATGATGGTGCGGCTGCCGTATTCCAGGGCGGATTTCATATTATGCGTCACCATAATCGTACACAGATTATGTTCCACAACAATTTCCCGGGTTAGCTGCAAGACTTTTCTCGCCATGGCCGGGTCCAGAGCCGCGGTATGCTCATCCAGCAGCAATATCTCCGGTTTTACCATTGTCGCCATAAGCAAGGTAAGAGCCTGGCGCTGCCCGCCGGAAAGCAATCCAACTTTTTGCTTCATTCTATCTTCGAGTCCCAGTTCCAGCAAAGCTAAACGTTCTCTGAATATTCTAAAGTCTGACTTCTTGATCCCCAGCTTTAGCCCCCGGGCTTTTCCTTTGTCATAGGCTATGGCCAGGTTTTCCTCGATCGTCATGTCAAAAGCGGTCCCCTGCAAGGGGTCCTGAAACACCCGACCGATATGCCGGGAACGCCGGTGCTCCGGCCAAAAAGTTATATTCCGGGAGTTCAGCATTATTCTGCCCCGGTCTATTTCATATACCCCGGAAATACAGTTTAACAAGCTTGATTTGCCTGCCCCGTTACCGCCGATTATGCTTACAAACTCGCCTTCATTCATAGCCAGGCTGATATTATCCAGGGCCCGCCTTTCATTGATGCTTCCCATGCCAAATGTCTTGCTCAATGCTTCGATCTTTAACATTAATCCCGTCCTTCCAGTTTTGAATCAGCAAGCCAGCGTTTTTTAAGCAAATCAATGTAGCGTTTTATAACTGGCATGGATAAGGCCAGGGCCACGATAAGTGCTGAGACCAGTTTCAGGTCGGTGGGCGGCATACCCAGTTCAAGTGCCAGAGCAATAACCAGGCGGTAAAGAATGGCCCCTAGAATAACTGCTATTAAGCGGCGCAAAAGGGGACTGCTGCCAAATACTACTTCACCAATAATAACCGAGGCCAAACCGATAATCACCATGCCTATCCCCATACTGACATCAGCAAAGGATTGGTATTGCGCTATCAATCCTCCCGACAAAGCCACCAGTCCGTTGGAAAGGGCCAGACCGATAATTATAATCGTATCGGTGTTGACTCCGAGTGCTCTGACCATCTTTTCATTGTCCCCGGTGGCCCTGAGTACGAAACCCAGTTTGGTTTTTAAAAACCAGACTAGTAATAACAATATGACAAGGAGTACCGCAGAGGGTATTAGCGTTGTGGCATAGGCCTCTAACGGAGTTCCCTGCAGCGTGGTAAATATCGTATCCTTATTAAGCAGCGGAATATTGGCCCGGTTATCCATTACCTTCAAGTTGATCGAATAAAGCCCCAGCATGACTAAAATACCCGCCAGCAAAGGTTGTATCTTCAACTTGGTATTGAACAAGGCGGTAACACAACCTGCCAAACACCCTGCAATAAAAGCAAACCCCATCCCCAAGAGCGGCTGGCCGGTACTGCAGAGCACTGCAGAGCAGGCGGCACCCAATGTAAAACTGCTGTCCACCGTAAGATCAGGAATATTCAGGGTTCTAAAAGATATAAAAACTCCCAGGGCCATAATGGCATAAATTATGCCTAATTCCATTGTGCCCTGCAAGGCCATTAATGTCATGGTCTGCCGCTCCTTCTTATTAAGCATCGGAAACTGCGAAGCAGTTTCTTTCGCGCCGCTGCAACGAGACGGGGGATTGGAATCCACCACCTGGTTTGTTAATAGAAACCTGACCACTTAAAGAAGCGGGCAGACATCTTTTCGACTCATTATAATAGTATAACGTTTTCACTAAATATTGCCCACCACCTAACAGAGTTACAAAGAAGCTTCGCAGGGTATTATAAGACTCCTGCGTCAAGTTCCTCACAAGCTAAAATCGGGTTAAAGTCAATGTGAAAGTTGCGCTATATACTTTAAAAAAATAAGGGGGAGCCGTAAGAGTTTTATTCCCCTCACGCCTCGCCCCTAACACCTCACTGTTCAATTGTTATTTGCCAAATACCTTGGCTTCCTTCACAACATCTTCGGGTATTACAACGCCAATGGCTTTGGCCGTATCTTTGTTTACATAGATATCCATTTCCGACATCATTTTAACGGGAATATCTCCGGCTTTTTTGCCATTTAAGATCTCTACCGCCATTTTGGCCGTTTCCTGGCCCAGTACGGTGTAATTGATGCCATAAGTAGCCAGACCGCCGTCTTTTACCATTGAATCAGCACCCACATAAACCGGGATTTTGGCCTTGTTGGCTACCTGTGCAACCACCGGCATGGCTGAGGCTACGGTATTGTCGATGGGCGAGAATATAGCGTCTGCCTTGCCGGTCAGGGAAGCGACCGCCTGCTGCACATCGGATGAGTTGGTTACGGTTGCTTCTACGACCTTCAAGCCATTCTTGGCTGCATAAGCCTTCAAATCTTTTACCACCGATACCGAATTGGTCTCACTGGAATTATAGAGAGCGCCCACAGTTTTAATCTTGGGGGTTATCCGTTTAGCCAGCTGCATAATCTTTTCGGCTGATACCGCATCAGAAGTCCCGGTTACATTTTGGCCCGGTTTCTCCAGATTAGCAACCAGGCCGGAACCCAGCGGGTCGGTGCAGGCCGAGAAAAGCACCGGAATAGTCTTGGTTTCACCTGCTGCGGCCTGGGCTGAAGGGGTAGCTATGGCTACAATCAAATCATACTTATTATTGGCAAACTTCTGGCATATAGTCTTCAAGTTCGTCTGGTCACCCTGGGCATTTTGATAATCAATGCTTATTCTGTCACCTTCCTTAAACCCTTCTTTAGCCAGCTCTTGCACAAAAGATTCCCGGATGGTGTTGAGTGAGGGATGTTCTACAATCTGCACTATGCCTATCATCTTCTCACCGCTTTGGTCCGGGTTGGCGACCTTTTCACTCTGTTCTGCAGCCTTTTTGTCCTCCAGGCCGGTCTGGGATTCCTTGTCAGGGTTTGCTGTACAGCCCACCAATGATAATAACAAGATCGACATACAGACCAGGATAACTGCCTTTAGATTTTTCTTCATCGCTGATACCTCCCATAAAATATTTTTCGAGTGTTCTTTCCCTCTAAGCTCATATTTAACGACATCACCCCAAAATCCATTACTGCGATTTCGTTAAACATAAGTTTTAAGCATCGAAAGAAACTGCGGAGCAGTTTCTTAAGCACGATCGAGAAGGGGGATTAGAACCCGCCGCCTGGTTTGTTAACAGGAACCTGACCGTTTAGCGGGACATCTTTTCGCCTCGTTGTAAAGGTTAACCAGTATAAATGGGCAAGAAAAAACACCTCCCCTTTGCTAAGGACAGGTGTTATACCTGCGGTGCCACCTTACTTGATGCACTTAATACCATGCATCCCCTCTCCAGAGTGCTGAAACACCCATAGCCGGTTAACGCTGGCTTGGCGTCGGAAGCTACTGAAGCCTTGCAGCCTGTTCACCCCGCCCTCAGAGGCCCATTTGTCCACTTCGTTACCTGCCGGATTTCCACCATCCCGGCTCTCTGTAAGGTTGATTTTGTGGTTTTACTCCCTCTTCAACGGTTTAAAGCAGTATAAACATATATCATTTATATTGTCAATATATTCTAAAATCTTTAGACGTTTGCCTCGCAAACTCCAAATCTTATTGCCTTTCGATAATGCGAGAAGGATTCTTGCGATTATTTATGGAATTAAAATAGTATATTATTAACTCAACTTTCGCAGTTGACTTATTATGCGACACAACTAAATTGTCATTGCTGAGGCAACGCTTTTCCTTTGTCATTGCTATGAAAACTTGCGTATTTGTCATTGCGAGGAGCGCAGCGACGCGGCAATCTTCCCCGGTCATTGCCGCGTAAATGTAAAATGCTCTAACGCTTTTCGTTTATAGTGGCGGGTTAAATACCCGTGATAATTGCGAGTGGCGCCATCGCCCGGTCATTGCAAGCGGCAGTAAGGGGCCATCCAAATCTTGCATCGATTTGTCCCTTAATCCCAACGTTCAACCCCTCGCCTCATCTTATGGAAGGAGAAGTAAGTTTTGAAAATCGGAATTGATATAGACAATACCATTACCCATACCACCGAAATGATTATGCATTATGCCCGGATCTTCGGGACTGAAAAAAAGCTGAATACTATCCCCGACCCTCGTTATTACTATCTGGAGGAGGCTCTGGGCTGGGACTCCGCAACCGCAAACTATTTTCTGGATAACTATCTGAGCAGGATTTATCAGGAAATGCAGCCCAAGGAACAGGCGGT
>JAQUXM010000022.1:18213-19661 GCA_028692415.1 Syntrophomonadaceae bacterium
TTATATCTCCCTGGTCCAGAGCGAGGCCATGGCCGGTCCGCCACCTACGCAGAGGGATGCGCCGCCAACCGTCAGACCTAAACGTTCCATTTCATAATACATTGATACGATTATCCGCAAGGCAGTGCAGCCTACCGGATGCCCCAGACCGATTCCGGAACCATTGTGATTTACTTTCTCCAAATCCATTTCTATGCCGAAATCCTCTTTCAGCATTCGTCCTACACCAATAAACTGGGCAGCAAAGGCTTCGTTGATTTCCCAGTATTCGATGTCTTCATATTTCATACCAGCACGCTGCAGGGCTTTGGGAATCGCCACTGCCGGGCCCAGCCCCATTACCTTGGGATCAACTCCCTCGCCAACTATGTTGATCATCTTCAGCAAAGGTTTAATACCCAGTTCAAGGGCTTTTTCCTTGGACATGACGATAACCGCTGCAGCTGCGTCGTTGATTCCCGAAGCATTAGCAGCCGTTACCACTCCGCCCTTTTTGAAGGCCGAGGGCAGTTTAGCCATGGCTTCCAGGTTGGCATCAGGGATCATATGCTCATCATTTTCAAAGAAGGTTGAGCCTTTCTTGCTCTTGAGCTCCACCGGCACTATTTCCCGTTTGAAAATGCCGTTCTTCATTGCGCTGGTGGCTCTTTGATGGCTCACCATGGCTAACTGATCACATTCTGCACGGGTTATGCCATATTTCTCGGCGATATTTTCAGCGGTTATTCCCATATGTCCCGGAACCAGCATGTCAACCAGACCATCATAAAGCATGGCATCTTCTATGGATCCAGGACCCATTCTATAACCCATTCGAGCTTTGCCCAACAAGTAGGGCGCATTGGTCATGCTTTCAGCACCTACAACCAGGCCGATGTCGATTTTGCCCAATGCTATGTGATCGCAGACTATCTCCAGCGCCCGCATTCCCGATGCACAATTCTGGTTGACATTGCAGGCATTGCTTCTAAAGGGAAGTCCCACTGCCATGGCTACCTGCCGGGCGGGTAGCGAACCTTGCAAATGCGGGTATATCTGCCCCAATGCTAGTTCATCAATTATACCAGCATTTATGCCAGCTCTCGCAATTGCTTCCTTGGCCACAATAATGGCCAGCTCTTTTGATGAAATATCCTTTAACGTACCCAAAAATCTTCCAATAGGAGTACGGCACGCGCTTACAATTACAACCTCTTTTACACTCATTTATGTTCCTCCTTATTTTTTTTCAGCTTGGATCAGGTATTTTTCTAAGTGGCGGTAAAACTCCCCTCCTTTCGAAAATAAATATTATCCATTAAGCGTTTTAAGTATCGGAAGAAACTGCGGAGCAGTTTCTTCCGCAGCACTGCAACGAGGTGGGGGATTAGACCCCGCTGCAACGAGGCGGGGATTAGAATCCACCACCTGGTTTGTTAATAGAAACCTGACTGCTTAAAGAAGCGGGG
>JAQUXM010000022.1:19761-30118 GCA_028692415.1 Syntrophomonadaceae bacterium
AACTGCGGAGCAGTTTCTTCCGCAGCACTGCAACGAGGTGGGGGATTAGACCCCGCTGCAACGAGGCGGGGATTAGAATCCACCACCTGGTTTGTTAATAGAAACCTGACTGCTTAAAGAAGCGGGGACATCTTTTCGCCTCGTTATAACGGTCCAAAGCCTGTGCTAAAAAGCAACAGTCCGAGGATCAAGCTTCGAACTGTAATATTGCAATAAACATGCCATATTATATATGCAAACAATTCCCCTTAATATTGGGCTTTTACCGGCAGCAATATATCCTGCCAAATAATTGGCGTATCATTTTGCAACTATATTTTTATATGTATGCAGATTATTTTCATAATATTGCAGCGTTTATCAGTATTATTTTATCTGTATATTTTTGTTCCAAAAATGGATCATGTGACTCATTATGCAACGCACGTATTTCCTCACATGCTATATTTAAGCATGGGAAGCAACTGCGGAGCAGTTGCTTCCCATGCGCTGCAACGAGGCGGGGGATTAGACCCCGCCGCCTGTTTTTGTTAATAGAAACCCGACCGTTTAGCGGGGAACATCTTTGCGCTCGTTATTGTATTATTGGGTATTTAAGTTTAGGAGAGAAATTGTCACGAAGTATTCGAAGCGAGGATTATTGGATATGATGTCACAGGAATCGACTTTTTGTCGGCCTTGGGTAAGATGCAGATCGCAATAGGATTTGAATAAAACGCTTATCTGATCGGAGATTGACATACCGTCGCATTTCGCACCAAAGTTGCAAAATGCGACGCAATTCTTATTCTATAGCAATACTATATTTTTTCATCTTGCGGTAAAGAACGGATTTATTCAGTCCCAGTATTTTGGCAGCCTGGGTTTTATTGTTGCCGGCTTTTTCCAGAGCTCTTTCTATGGTAATTTTCTCTAATTTTTCGACAGCCTCTCCCAAATGATCAATCGCCATGTCAACCGGCATTTCTTCGCTGCTTCCTTCAAACAGGGAAGGGAAATGCTTATATTCCAGCTGCTTTTCCCGCTTTAAATTCGCCAGGTTAATAGCCCTTTCCAATAAATTCTCCAATTCCCTAACATTACCGGGCCAGGAGTAATTGCATAGTACCTTCAACGCTTTTTCAGAGATATCCAGTATATTGGTTTTCAACTGACTATTAATCCTTGCTATGAGATCTTTAATTATGAGCGGCAGGTCATCCATCCGTTTCCTTAACGGGGGAATGTTTATGCGCACAACATTTAAACGGTAGTATAAATCATCACGGAATTCGCGTTTGGCCACCATTCTCTCCAAATCGCGGTTAGTGGCAGCGATAACCCGGACTTGAATGGATATGGGAATGGTGCCGCCGACCCGTTCAACGGTTCTCTCCTGCAATACCGAAAGCAGTTTGGTTTGCATGCCAAGCGGCATATCCCCAATTTCGTCCAAAAAAATGGTGCCGCCTTTGGCCAATTCGAACTTGCCCGGCTTTCCACCCTTTTTGGCACCAGTAAAGGCCCCTTCATCATAGCCAAAAAGCTCTGATTCCAGAAGGTTTTCCGGTAAGGCCGCACAGCTAACCCTGACGAATGGTCCTTCCCGGTTACTGTTATTATGAATAGCCTGAGCAAACAACTCCTTTCCGGTACCGCTTTCACCAGTGATAAGGATGGTAGAGCGAGTATTGGACAATTGCTGAGCCATTGATTTTATAAACGTAAACTCACTGCTCTGGCCGATCAGATCCTTGAATTGCCATTTGGCCCGGTAAATTTGCCTTACTTCCTCTTTATATAAATTCAATTCTTTTTCGGTTTCGATAAGCTTGTTCACTAATTTTTTGGCCCCTGACATATCCAGAAACAGGCTTCTGCCAACCGCTCCCGTAATTTCACCATCCTTAATGATCGGGCTTCGCGTGATAATCGTATCCCGGCCATTAATAGTCCAAACATCAACCTCGTGAATTTCGCCGCTTTTTATTATATCTGGAAGCTGGGAATGAGGGGTTATGTCGAGCACATGTTTGCCTACCACATCTTCCTTTTCCATTCCCAAAAGATCCAAATAAGTTTGGTTCATAAACGTAATGATTCCGTCTTTATCAACAATTACATACACCATGTACGGGTCTAGCACTTCGGATACCGTAGTATATGCTGTTTCCATTTCTTTTAATTTTTGCATCAGGATGCTGGCCCCTGACATATCCTCAAAAATAGTCTGCCCAATAGCTCCAATGATCTGACCATCTTTAACGATTGGGAGACGAGTAACAATGGTTTCCCGATTGCTGACTGACCAGATGTCTACCGGGTCCACTTTCCCGGTTCTCAAGATTTCAGGCAGCTTTGAGTTAGGCGTCACATCCAGGATATGCTTACCCATTACAGCTTCCCGTTTCATTCCTAAAAAATCAAGATAGGGCTCGTTGATAAAGGTAATTCTGCCTTCCTTGTTGATAACCACACAGGCCATGTAAGGACTATCCAATAGGGCTTTGGCTATTACGTCCAGTTCATCCACTTTCGTTTCCGGCAATTGGTCAACCCCCTTCTGGAACGGTATTATAACTGCTGCTTTGCCTATCCTTAAGTTTTGTTTCTTTAGCTTATCATAATTATATTGTAACTGTTCAACAATAGCCGGGAAGAGATTTTGACATCCCCCAAGATTGAAAAAAGGGGGCATCTGCCCCCTTTCTCATATCACCATAATCTTATTTCGTTCCATCCATCGGGTTTATTATTATTTTCACCTGAAAGGTCTTAAGCGGTTGGACACTCTCCCAGGGGCGGGCATAATACACCTTTAAATCCGCACTCCCGGACTTTAATGCTTTGAATTTCCAATAATGCCTGCCTCCCTGGCCTACAATATTGGAAGTAGTGCTGCTTTGATAACCTTGATCCACTAAAGTCAGCATCTTTTCATTCCAGGAATCATCCAGGTTCCAGGTATAACCGGTAGTAGGGTTGCTGTCCAGCGATAGCACAAAAGTATCGCCGGCTTGAAGGTTCAGGGTCTTACCATTATAGCTTTCATCCACTTTTTTACTCACCTCAGTATTCAACTCCAACAGTTCGGTACAGCGGTTCAAAATCCTGGCCAGCTCAGCGCGTTTAACACCTTCGAGAGGCCGAAAATTCTGCCCGTCTCCTTTCATAATACCAGTATTGCTTACAAAAACCAGGGCATTGGTTTGCTCCTGGGATAATCCCTGCATATCCTGGTAAACAGGCATAATCAGAATCATAGGTATATCAATCTTTTTGGCATTGAAGCAACGCTGTACAGCCTGGGCAATCTCAATTCGGGTTACGTTTTGATTGGGTTTAAAATTATTGCCATCATCGAATATTTTGTTAATAGCGCAGAGCATTGCCGCATTAGCATACCATGCATCATTATTTACGTCAGAATAATAATCACTGACCAATGGCTGTTTTATAAACCTTAACTGGCCATAATCCAACTGGAAGGTTCGCTGCAGCACCGAAGCCAACTGAGCCTGGCTAACCGAGCTATCGGGAGAAAACACCTTGAGTCCCAATTGATTAACGCCCATCCCGCTCATCAATCCAGATTTGCAAACCGCTTGGATATCGCTTTTAGCCCAGTGCTCATGGATATCCGTAAACTCACTCGGCACTTGCTGAGGTATCCCGCAAAGGGGCTGATTATTAAGGCCAATAATCTGAGCATTATCCAGTTGGCCTGATCTTTCCTGACCCAGGCATGAAACAGGTATTGCGAATAATAAAGGTAAAATAAGGAACCCGATTAAATATCTCTGCATATACAAACCCTCTTTCATATCTTTTACTACTATACGTTCGCTATATTAAGTAGCTTGCATTGTATTAATACAGTAAAATCTGCCTGAAAGAGCGGTTTTTGGATGAGTAAGACTCCAACCTTAAAAGCTGATTCAAACCTTGGCATCATATCCAACCCGGTTACATCAGTTCAATAATTTAAAGTATTGGACAGATAGATTCCTGATTTTTTATCCTTTTCGTATCCGGCAGGGTATGTTCTTGATATTCGGGGTTCCGAATTCCTTGCCCAGCTTGTTCATGGAAGTGAGCATATTATAATTCGATTTTTTCCACTCGTACTGCTGGCTGGCATCTCCCTCCGGGAACCACCAGCCCAGCGATGCACTGATTACGCGCGGGTGAACGATATCAGTGATCCGTGCCATCTGGATAATTTCGCCATGCCCGGTTTCAATAAGCACCCGGTCACCTTCGCTGATTCCATAAACTGCTGCTGTTTCGGGATGGATTTCCACCACCGGGTCTGGCCGTTTTCGCCGCAGTTTTTCAACCCAACGATAGGATGATACCAGATAATAACGGCTCTTGGCACTGATTAAAATCAGCGGGTAATCAGGGTTATCCTCTTCCGGCAAAGCAGCATATTCAGGCAAGGGTTTAAGCTTATATTTTTCCGCGGTGCTCAGCTTCAATTCCACTTTGCCGGTAGGGGTACGAAAACCCTTTTCCTCATACTCCCGGAAGCGGTCCGGTCCTTTTAGATAACCCTTGTCCGCAAATTCGCTATAGCTTAAACCGCTGGGACGAAGCAAGTCCTCAAGAAAGTCTTCATAATCATCATGCCAGTTTTCCGGGGACGATACGCGCTTGCCCAGTTCATTCATAATCTTGATATCAGGCCAGCATTCCTCAGGAGGCTCGACCACCTTCGGCCGCGCAAAAATCAGGCCATGCCCGATCCCGTAATGGCCTATATCATTCATCTCATACTGGTGGGCTATCGGAAATACAATATCTGCCAGAGCTGCGGTGGGGGTCATAAATATTTCGGCCACCGCTATAAAATCAAGGTTCATAAAGGTTTCATAGCTAGCAGCACTATCCGCCCAGGCCACCATGGGATTGGTGCACATGCCATAATATCCCCTGACCGGATACGGGCTTCCCTCCAAGACCGCCTGGCGGAAATAGGCCGGCGGTACTGTCATCATGCGGGGAATAGTGCCATGGTAGGCTCCGATCATCTCCTTGCGCTTATTGGGCACGAGATCAGCGCGTAAGAATTCACCCATCCCCATGATCTTGGGATCATGAGCATTAATATTGCCACCGGGCACATCCAGGTTCCCGGTAACGGCCATGAGGCACAGCAGGGAACGGGTAGCATCAAATACACTAATATCGTGTTCAATGGCGTTGCCCCACTGCAGGGCCGCAGGTTTAGCCGCAGCATAGAGCCGCGCAGCTTTCTTAATCAATTCGGCCGGCACCCAGGTGATCCGGGAAACTGTTTCCAGGTCATATTGTTTCACGTGAAACGCCAGGTCTTCAAAGCCATAAGTGTATTTGCTTACAAAGTCCTTATCATAAAGGGATTCCTCAATAATGACATTCAGGAAACCCAATGCCAGGGCTTGCGCAGTTCCGGGCCGGAGCTGCAGCCACAAATCAGCTTTGGCAGCCAGTTCAGTGCGCCGCGGGTCAACCACAATCAGCCTGGCGCCGTTCTTAAGCTGCTGTAAAGTGTTGCCGGCAATCTGCCCTTCCTCGTTGGTGGAAAGGACATTGCTGGCCCAGGACATGATCAGGCTGGTCGGGTTGTGGAGATCGGCAACCGGATAAAATCCACAGGTGTGCAGGCCGCTGACCTCGCGGGGGGCATGACATACATCCTGTGAGGCCACCACATTGGGGGAACCAAAGTTATTGGCGAGGCGGATCATTATGAAATGCTCCAGACCCTTGGGCATCCCCACACCAAAGGCAAAGGCCCGTGCTCCGTATTTTTCTTTTATGCTGAGCATATTGGCAGCACATTCATCAAGGGCTTCTTCCCAAGCAATACGCTGCCATTTCCCCTCGCCGCGCTTCCCGGCCCGCTTCAGCGGATGCCGAAGACGATCGGGGTGGCTAAGACGATCAGCTGATACCCGGCCTTTGAAGCAGGTATATCCCCGGTTTAAATAACCTTCCGGGTTGCCTTTGACCTGCACGATTTTATTATCCTGGACCCCAATCAACAACCCGCAGCCGCCATGATCCATCCGCGCACAATGGGTTTTAACCCAACGTATCTGTTCCCCCATAAAACGCCAGCCTCCTCTTTTTAATCAACGAAGAAAACCTTTTTGCTACACTTTTCCGAAGTTGATTACTTGATTTCCCCCCGTGTTTCTAAAATATCAGGACCGTTCTTCTATGAAAGCCTCCCCGTATTGCTCGAGCAGTAGATTATTTTCCAATAACTTCTTTTTGACTAAACCAATTGACAGGCACTGCATGAATGATATTACCAAATCGACCATTTCCTCTTTGCTTATCTCTTTGGCAACCACCCATTTGTAAACCGCATATTTAATAATAGCCAAAGTAGCATGGGCTATAGGTAATATTGGAAGAGTACGGAAACTGCCATTTTTAATACCGTATTCAATGTTTTTGCTGGTAAAATCGAGGAACTTGTCATCGAAGTCTTTTAAACATTGATCTATATTATCGTTCATTCCGGCAACCCTGCTGTAAATATCAGATAGCTTTTCATTCCGGGCATACACCTCGATAATAACCCGTTTGGTTTCAACAAAGCGCTTATAAAGGTCACTTTCATGAGCAAAATAATCGTTGACACTATCAACAATCTGCTCAAATAGATCCTCCAGCAATATCTTCAATATATCTTCCTTATTGTTAAAATATTTGTAGAAGGTTCCTGTACCATAACCTGACATATCAATGATCTCTCTCACCGGAGTGTTTATATAACCTTTTTCACTGAATAAAGTCAGCGCACATTCTAACAGCTTCTGCCTTTTTTCCTGCATTTTGATATCGCGCATCTGCCCCACTTGCACCCCTCCACTCTGACTGAACATTCGTTCATTTTATTCTAAAATACTCTACCCTCGCAAACATGTCAATACATGCCTCCAAATTCGAACCAAAACATCTCAAGCAGCGATGCTTGACTGGTTGCGATCTTAAGAAAACGGGGGGTGCCCACATTATCCAAACGGTTCCGGCCTTAAACATTATTCATACTCAAGCCTTTGGGTTTCCATGCAGCTAAAATATGACCGGCAAGCATTATACAAAGGACAGACAATCTTAAAATAATCAACAAATACTTGGATTAGCACGGCAAATAGGTGGAAGACTATAGCATCAGTAAATCCATTTATCTTTTTTCATGCATCGGAAGAAACTGCGGAGCAGTTTCTCCCGCACCGCTGCAACGAGGCGGTAGAATCCGCCGCCTGTTTTGTTAATAGGAACCCGACCGCTTAAAGAAGCGGGGGACGTCTTTTTGCTTTGTTATAAATTGATTGATAAAGGATGTTCGCTGTCTCTTTACTATGAATTTTAAGGGGTACAAGTATGTTTAAATGGCTGGCAAAGATTTTAAATGGCCAAACCAAGAATCAAGCTGCATTATCATCCGGGCAGCAATGGAAAGATGAATCTGAAATCGAAACTCGTTCACTGAGCAAGCATATTGATCAAAACCGGGAAATCATCGAAGAAATATTTGATCATTGCGATGATTTGATTATTCATGAATTTGTCTTGGGTGCAGATAAAAAAGCCAAGGCGATGCTGGTCTATATTGATTCCTTGATTAAAGACGATCTTTTACAGACCGGTCTTATGCAAGCCTTGTTAAATATCCACCATGAGTCGGTCCGGGAATCAAGTTTGGCCTGGATACGGGAAAGGGTAATTCCCACCGGCAAAGTAAAGGAAGAAAATCGCTGGGTTGAAGTAAGTGAGGGCATTTGTACTTCAGCCGTAGCGCTTTTTATTGACGGGCAGAAGACCGCCCTATTGATTGAATTGCCTGAAGCCAGCAACCGCCCGGTATCGCAGCCGATTACCCAAACTTCGGTAACCGGTCCGGCCGAGGCTTTTAATGAAGATTTGCATACCAACATGGGTTTGCTGCGCAGGCGTTTCCCAACCTCCCGGCTGGCCGTGGAGTCCATGCAAATCGGCCTGATAAGCAAAACCCCCGTAAACCTGGTTTACCTTAAAGGCTATGTCCGCAACGGATTGCTTGACGAAGTAAAAGAACGTCTGAATAGAATCAAAGTAGACAGCATTTTATGCAGCGGGCAAATTGATGAGCACCTTCAGGATAGTGCTTATTCGCTTTTTACCGGCATCGATTCCACTGAGCGTCCGGACCGGGTGGCATCCATACTTCTGGAAGGAGGGGTGTCCCTGATCATCGGGGGTACTCCCTTTGCGCTTTTGCTGCCCACCACCCTGGCCACCCATATGACTGCATCGGACGATTATGACTATCGCTACTGGTACGCCTCCTTTATCCGGCTTATTCGCTGGTCCGCTTTATTTGTCGCCGCTTTGGCCCCGGCTCTTTATGTGGCCCTGATTTCCTTTCATCAGGAATTAATTCCGCCTTCCTTGCTGGTCACAGTAGTATCCAACCGGGAGGGTGTGCCTTTTCCCGCCTTCCTGGAGGCCCTGTTGATGGAACTTAGTTTTGAGACCTTGCGTGAAGCCGGGGTCCGGCTGCCCCGGACCTTTGGCCAGACCATAAGCATCGTGGGCACCATTGTAATAGGCCAGGCCGCAGTAAGTGCGGGCCTGGTTTCATCAGGAATGGTGGTGGTGGTGGCCCTGACCGCCATCGCGTCATATACTATCCCATCGATTAAACTATCCAACGCGATTCGTATCTTGAGATTCTTTTTTATGTTCGCCGGAGCTGTCCTGGGATTATTTGGTATTATGGCCGCAGTTTCGCTTCTATCTTTCCACCTCTGTTCCTTAAGAACCTTTGGCATACCCTACTTGTCACCCCTGGCTCCGCTAAGCCTGGGCGATCTGAAGGATACCTTTGTCCGAGTACCCCACTGGATGATGCAAAACCGCCCGCGTTTAACCGGTTATGCAGAACTGGATAGACAGGACCCGGCTTTAAAACCCGGCCCGCCCCACGGAAAAACGGACCGGCGAAAGGGGAAAATCTAGATGTTGGATAAGGGACGGATAAGCAGTGTACAATTATTATTCCTCTTGCTGATTGCCGAACTGGCCACCGCCTTCCTTTATGTCCCGGCCATTACCTCCAAGGCCGCCGGCCCGGATGGCTGGCTGTCGCTCTTGATTCCCGCCACCATCTATGCCTCGGCAGTAGCAGCGGCCTGTGTGGCCTTGGGCAAACGCTTTCCTGAACGGGTATTTACCGAATATCTCCCTGAAGTCATAGGCCGAATCCCGGGCAAACTGCTGGCAGCCATTTATACCGGGGTTCTAATCCATATCACTTCGGTAATGGTAATTGAGGGAGCCCAGTTTATCCAAAGCAATTTCCTTACTGAGACTCCGGTTCTGGCCTTGCAACTGGTATTAGTCATCGTAGCTGTTTATGGCAGCTATCTGGGGATTGAAGTGATAGCGCGTCACAATGAACTGGTATTCCCTATTTTTATACTTTCCCTCAGCATCTTGATTGTCCTGGTCGCCAAGGATATAAAGCTGCATAACTTTTTGCCGGTTTTGGAAAACGGTGTAGTTCCGGTACTTAAGGGAGCCATGGTCCCCGGCGTCTGGAGAGGTGAAGTTTTCGTAATCCTCTGGCTTTATCCCTACCTGAACCGAAAAGAGGAAGCCTATCAGGCTGCATTTGGTATGGTATTGCTGGCTACAGTTCTGGTCACTACGGTTGTAGCTGTCACCGTGGGAGTATTCGGTGATCTCTATACTTCCCGCTTGGTCTACCCGGTGAATGTCCTGGCCCGCTATATCTCAGTTGCAAATATTCTGGAAAGACTGGAACTGTTTATTGTAATAATCTGGGTAGCCGGGGTAATTGTAAAACTGGCCATATTCTTTCACACGGCCGGTATCGCCGCAGCCAGCACCCTGGGTCTGAAAAACTACCGGGGCATGCTGCTTCCGGTTGCCATAGCGGCCATGATAGTCGGGAATATGTTCTATGGAAGCTATGTGCAGGTGGTGGATTTTCTCTCCCAGGTCTGGCCTTACTACGGAAGCACCATAGAATTATTAATCCCGGCTATGCTCCTGTTGATTGCCGTCATTCGTAAAAAGGGGGTGAGTGGTCCTGCCAAGAAAAAATCGTAGGAAAGTTTTAATCATAATACTGCTGGTTATAATACCCTTGTTGATCTCGGGCTGCTGGGGCCGCCGGGAGACCCGGGAAATGAATCTCAGCACCGCATTGGGTTTTGACAAAATCATGGTAAATGGCAGACCTCAATACCACATAACGATACTCAGTTCCAAACCTCAACAAGCAGGTGGCGGAGCCACCGGCAGCAGCGGCGGTATAAATGAACCCCAAAAGGGCAGCACCGGGCAGGTAATATACCTTACTGGAGATACC
>JAQUXM010000139.1 GCA_028692415.1 Syntrophomonadaceae bacterium
TGGGGTGGGAAATCGAGACTAATTATTTATTGCAAATCAACTTTACCCTCATTTCCGTCGACAAGCAGGATCTTGCCATCTTTAATAATTCTCATAATACCAGGTATATTGACAACAGCCGGTATCCCATATTCCCGAGCCACAATGGAACCGTGGGAGCCTGCTCCCCCTGTTTCAACTACAATTGCCGCTGCCCTTATGAACAAAGGTGTCCAGCCGGGATCAGTGGAATGGGTAACCAGAACATCTCCAAATTGCAATCTTGCCCCTTCATCGGGATGCCTAATTAGTCTGGCGGGACCGGAAGCTCTGCCCGCCGATACCCCCAAGCCTTGCAAGCCATGACCTGAAGATGAAACTGCGAATGATTCTGCGAATTTCGGGATCTCGTCAACAATATAGTCGGGGGGTGAAAGAATTTCCAGTTCTGCTCTGCGTAGTTTCCGTTCCTCAACCAGGATTTGCAACCCCCGTCCATCCGAATCACCTTGCAGAATAGAAAGCAATTCGCTCCAAGTACATTGGTATACATCTGCTGTGCCCTTCAGAATTTTCTCGGCCGCCAAACGCTGTCCTATTTCCTGGGCCAGACAACGCACAGTGCCAAACAGCTTTACAAACTCTGACTTGGCCATTTCTCTAAGTTCAAAACCTCTTATCGCCTCTTCCAGACGGCGTTCAAGCTTTCGGTAGCGGAAAGCCGGAAGCCTTTGTTTAACCTCCCCCCAGGCCTTCATAACTTCTTCCTTTTGCCGCTCCTTAACAATCGCGATTTTGCTGTCTTCTATCGTGCTTCGGATGAGATTTAACAGGTATGCGGGGTCTTCCCGCCAGCGGGGATTGATGATATCCATTTCATAGATTCCTCTATGCCCATATTCATGTAAAAAGCTTAAGAATGATTGCTTAAAAGACGATCCCTCCGGCAGTTCCTGGTCCCAGCAGAGCGGCTCAAAACTCTCCCGGGAGAAAAAGCTACGGGCATCATCGTCTTCCCGGACCATAGCAGCCAGTTCCAGCAAGCGGTAGCCTTGCTCAGCACTGGTGATTTTGCCCTTCCCAATCATCAGGGTGTGCGCCAGGGTTTTGCCGCGGCCGGGAAAATACCTGTCCAGGAACTTGATTAGGGGATTGCTATTAGCCGCCATATTGCAGGCAAAGAGCAGTGGTGAACATAATGCAAGCATTTCCATGATAGCAGCAAACCGATAAAGCAAATCTTCCTGGCTCAGGGCAGTAAGATCTTCTTTTAAAAAGACTTCATTAAATGCATCAAACCGGGCAAAGGAGGCCTGAGCTTTTTTAGTGTTTTTCCGGACCAAACTCAGCAGCTTTAATACCCGCCCTATTCGCCGGCACCCCTTGAGGCCGCGATAGGGATGTTTTTCTTGGATCTCTATTTCCGGCTGGTGTCCGCCCAAGGATTCATTGGTCTGCCGGGGGCTAATACCAAAAGCCTCAAAGAGAATCCATTGCTGCAGGGAAAGATTAAAATACATCCGACCCTGCCACAATTTGATATGCTTTAGACCCTCGAAGCCTGGTAAGCCAAAGAAATTATGGTCCATAACCGGAGGTAACATTCGCATCAGACTCCAGTTGAGAGTTGACTGCACCATGGGCAGCGCATCCCTTAAGTTGGCATTTGACCAGATATCGGACTGGTTTTTCAGGCTGTCAAAGGTGTAACGGGGCAATGCCGTTACCGGGCGCGCTTGCACCAGAATAAAATCCTTTCCATCAAAGACCCATTCAACATCCTGATTAACTTCCCCTGCCCCCAGTGCATCATAAACCCGCCTGGTTAAGAGGCCCAGCCGGTTGATGTTTTTATCGCTTAACACTTGAATGCTTGAGGGTTCTTGAAATTCAACAAATTCGGTTCCTCCGTGTACACTGACAACGGTTTTGCCTTCCTTCCGGCCTATTATCTTTTGGCCGATTTGGAGAGCGGAATCCAAAAGGTACTCATCGGCTTGAACTCTACCATCTACCACACTCTCTCCCAAGCCAAAATTGGCAGTTATCAGTACAATATTTTCCCGGCCATTACGCGGATCGCAGCTAAAACTGACCCCGGCGGCCTGAGCGTCCACCATTTCCATAATAAGCACGGCCTGGAGTACTTCATCATCTGTAATATTCATTTTCCGGCGGTAAGCAACAGCATGGGCCGTCCATAACGAGGCGTAACACCTTTTAATCGACAATATAACGTTATCCAGACCTCGGATATTTAAAAAGGAATGGTGAATACCGGCAAAGGATGCCTGAAGCGAATCCTCGCTGGTTGCCGAAGACCGAATCGCCAAGGCCTTTTCCAGAATTCCCGCACGCTTTAAGCTACTAAGCAATTCTTCCTGAACGGAAGGAAGGATTCGACCAGACTCAATCCTTTCCCGAATCTGCCGGAGCTCTGCCTCACTCTCCTGCTTCCCTAAACCATTGGCAGCAAAGTGAGAGATTCTCGCGGTGGCTTCAATAAGGTCATTATTCGCGATAAAATCCTGGTAAGCTGGAGCCGTAAGGACAATACCTTTAGGAACCGTAAAGCCATAGCGGTCCAGCCTGGCCAGGTTCCAGCCTTTCCCCCCGACCACATCCGCCCCGGCGGTCCAAGCCTCGGGCCACTCCAACAACGATGCATTTCGTGCTGTTTCCACGACCCTCACCTCTCCAGTTAAATTTAAACTGCTATTTCCTCAGTATTGCTCATCTCAAAGCGCGCTTTTAGCACCATTGAGAAAAAGCTCCACATTAATCTCAATACTCTCATGAATAGATGACATTTGCGGATAGGTTACCCAAAAGATGAGCCTGATGATATGGTTTAATTCCAATTGATCGGCTAGAAAAGAGCAGTCCACGTCATCTCGTATTTCTCCGCTTTCCTTGCCCCATACAAAGATTTGTTCCAGAACCGTCCGGAAACCGCTGCTGACACTGGGACCGTGACCTTTCAAAGCTTGAGCAGCTTTTGACATCTTGTAGGTAAAATATTTCTCATATAAATCATTGTTCAGATCAACCTGCATCCATTCCAGTGATTTGTGCAGGGCAGTAATCAATCGGGACCTGGTATCGGGCAATTTTCGCAAAAGCGCAAGCATGTCCGGTCCTTGCTCACTTACCAGGCTGAATATATATTCACTAATAATGGCTTCCTTTTCGGGAAAATGATTATAGATAGTTCCTTTGGCAACATCCGCTTCCATCGCAATTTGATCGATGGTAGTCTGTTCAAAACCCTGCCGATTAAACAAGTCCATGGCTACCGCCATGATCTTTTTGCGGGTTTCAGCCTTTTTCCGCTCCGTTCTATTTTGAATCCTATCTTTCATTTCTCTACCTCTATACTCAGTATATTATTATAACCATTTCATTATTGTACTAAGTTCAGTTTAATACAGGATTCCTTTCCTGACAAGTATATATTTAGCTGATTTATCAAATAATTGATAAAGATATACTGCCGTGTAACACTTGGCTATCGGAATTCATATTCTTAATTGTAGGTATTTAAGCACCGGAAGAAACTGCGGAGCAGCTTCTTCCGCACTACTGCAACGAGGCGGGGGATTAGAACCCGCCGCCTGTTTTGTTAATATGAACCCGACCGTTTAAAGAAGCAGGGGACATCTTTTCGCCTCGTTATAGGCATAGAGCTTGAATAGCTACCGGACCTTCCGGGAGCTTTCATATACAGATGGGGAAGAGCATTGCTCTTCCCCATCTTTTTAACTTCATTCATTAAACTAAACTTTTAAACCGACGCATACCCTCCGGGCACAAGCAAGCAAGCAGGTCAACCACCTATGAAATAGTATTATACAAATGAAGGAATAAGGCTGAAGGGTACTATTAAAGAATCCTCCCCTTACTCCTCAAGCCTTACCCCTTACTTTTTAACTAATAATATAATCAATCTGACTTCCGCAGTGTACACATTTCCCGCGTTCCAGCCCCATATTAGTAACCTGATAAACACTCCGCTTAATAAGTATTCCTCCGCAGATCTGGCAATAGGTGTGGTTTTCCTCCGTCATCAAGTTGCCAATATACACAAAATTCAAGAATTCTCTGGCAATATCCCGGCTTCTATATAGGATTGCCGGTGCAGTAGCTTCTTTTTCATAATGGTAGGCCGGATGGTATCTGGAAAGATGCAGCGGTATATCAGGATTAAGGCTGGCCAGCCACCTTGCCAGTTCCTTTATTTCTTCTGCAGTATCGTTTTCACCAGGGATAAGCAGGGTGGTTATCTCTACATGGGTTTCTTCAACCGCTTTCTCCACACTGGCCTTGACCGCTTCCAACTGCCCTTTGCAGTTGCGACGATAAAAGCCTTCGTTAAAAGCCTTTACATCAATATTCATGGCATCAATATAGGGCAGCAGCTTCTCCAATGGTGCTTGTTCAATATAACCGTTGGTTACCAGTACAGTTTTTAGATTTTCCTCCTGCAAGCAGGGGGCTACATCCATGATATACTCATACCAGATACTTGGCTCATTATAAGTAAAGGCTATACCGATCGAGCCTTCGTGTACATTGCTCCTCCGGGTAATCTTTACCAGCCCCTCGGGTTTGATCGCCTCCGTATCCGGATTACCATGAGCCAGAATATGATTCTGACAAAAGCCACAGAATAGATTGCAGCCGAAGGTGCCTGCCGAGAATATCCTTTTCCCCGGATAAAAATGGTAAAGTGGTTTTTTTTCAATCGGGTCGAGTGCCAGAGAAGCTATTTCGCCATAGTTCAAAGAAACCAAACTTCCCTCAGTATTCATTCTTACCCGGCATAATCCCGGCTGCCCTTCACTCAGCAAACAGTGATGCGGGCAGAGCAGGCATCGTACTTTCTGCTGGGGCATTTTTTCATAAAACATTGCTTCAATTGCCGGCATATTCTCACCACCAAATCTACGTAAAGCGTTTCACCTCAAAACGCATTATACTACATTTTTCGTCCTTAGCAATACCTGCCTTTTGTTTGGCAATCGTCAGCTGTTCTTCCACTGTGTCTACTCCTTCCAGATCTGGAAGCAGCAAACCGCGTTTACCGCCCTGGCTTACTATTACCCCATACTTGCGCGGGTCCAGCTCCTCCTGGGAGCAGCTTTCCGCTTGTCCCAGTATATCCACTGAGTAAACCAGATCCTCCAGTTCATATATCTCCACGGCTGTAAAACGCGGATCGCCAGTCCCGGCCGCCAGTGCATTGGATGCGATCTCTTCAGCCAGGTCCCGATAGGCCGGCATTATGGTTCCGATACAGCCGCGTAATTGCCCGTGCTTTTTCAGCGAAACAAAAGCTCCGGCCTGAGTACCGCAAAGCTCTTTCATCTCCTCGGGTATCTTTGGAACAGCCTGCTTTTTGATGTGAGCTTCCAGATTCATTCTTGCCCAGCGTACGGGCAGGCTCTCCTGTTCACGTTTTTCCCGGATGATTCGCGCCTTTTCACTTTGCAGTTGATCAAGCAAACTAGCCCCGGGGGTTAACGGCTGCAATCCGGCGCATAAGTAGCCCACTCCCAAAGGACCTTCATAGCTGAATATCCGGGATTCAAATGTCCATCCGTCCAAGGCCCCTAACATGATCACAATAGAACGGTAGCCACATTCCCCGGCATTTTCCCTTAGCTTTTCAGGAAGATTTAACAGCCCCCTTACATCGCCTTGTTCTATTAAATCCTTTACGCTTGCGTCATGTCTGGCACCATCCGGATGGTAGTCATAGGGCCCGTCATTGCTCAGACGGTGCGACATATCCCCGGAGGCGATTATGGCCAGCTTCCTGCCCATTTTATCAGCAGACGATTTGATAAGGCTGCCGAAAGTGTAGAGTTCCAGGTTTGACAAATAGCCTATACTGATAGCCAGAACCGGCAACTCCGGCAAACCTGCTTCGCGCAGGTAATACAGGGGAACCAGAATACCATGATCAAGCTGGGAGTTAAGCCGGTACTTGCGCAGCTTGTCCTGGTCCAGAGCCACAAAATTGATCCCTCTCATATCAGCCTCATCCTTTAGTTCAGCCAAAAGTTTTAAATCATTGGGACAGGCAAAACCCAGGGAACTTCCAAAGGCTGCAAAATCTCCTTTAAGATCGGCTTCTGCCAGAGCTGATAAACAATCGGAAAAAACATTGCCATG
>JAQUXM010000140.1:0-2427 GCA_028692415.1 Syntrophomonadaceae bacterium
AGTTTTTCCAATATTTCATCTGGTATGGACATATTGGTGTAAACATTCTGGACATCGTCATGATCTTCCAGCAGGTCAACCAGTTTAATTATTTTAGCCGCCATTTCCTGATCGTTAATCTCCACTGTATTCTCAGGCATCATTACTACATCGCTTTCTTCAATGATAAAACCTTCCGCCTCCAGGGCTTCCTTTACTTCCATAAATACGTCGGGAGTACTCAAGACCTCAAAGTACTCTTCTTCCTCCCTTATATCATCAGCCCCGGCTTCCAAGGCTTTTAACATAAATTCTTCTTCATCCATTTTGATTTTATCCCGGTTTATGGTTATCAGACCCACCCTTTTAAACATCCAGGCCACACAGCCATTTTCGCCCAGGTTGCCATTATGTTTGGAAAAAAGGTGCCTGACTTCTGAAGCCGTCCGGTTGCGGTTATCAGTCGCAATATCCAGCATTACTGCAATGCCGCCGGGGGCATAACCTTCATAGATTATTTCCTCGATGGCTTCGCCCTCTATCTCCCCGGTGCCCTTTTTCACAGCGCGGGAAATGTTTTCATTGGGCATATTAATAGTCTTGGCCTTCTGGATAGCCAGTTTCAGTTTGGCATTGGCTTCCGGATCTCCGCTGCCGCCGGTACGTGCGGCAATGGTTATTTCCTTGGCAACTTTGGTGAATTCCTTACCTTTTTTTTCGTCCGAACGGGCCTTTTTATGTTTGATGTTTGCCCATTTGGAATGTCCAGACATAAGATTTCCTCCCTATAATATTATTACCATATTTTTGGAATCAGACGGCTGGTCTGTCCCATATATTCTTTATAACTTTCGCCAAAATGGCGTAAAAGAAATTCCTCTTCAACTTTAATGCGATAAATGATAGCCGGTATAACTGCCAAAATAACAATTAGCAATGATCCCCAGGAATTAAATATGAATGTAATGGAGAGCACGCTAAGCATTGCACTTAAGTAAAAAGGGTGCCTTATACGCAGATAGGCTCGATCTTTCACCAGACTATGCTCTTCGTATAAAGCCACCCGCGGGTTATAATACTTGCCTAACGAAACTATAGCCCGGTAACGTATCAGACAATAAATAAAGAACAATAAAAAGCCCGCATAATTAATGGCTGGTTCCAAGCCATTAATCCGGGTTAAGTGATACTCCAAAAAATCCATTAACGCATAAAACAATACAAACAATGAAGATAACTGCAGGTATACATAGGAACGACGATCATCATCTTCTATGGCGCGGGTCTCCGGTGCCCTATATATAATAGTTTCTATAATTGACCAGGTCAGATAAATCGCAAAAAAAGCCATTATAACCCAAAAATCAAAGCGCGGCAGCCTTGACCAGGCTAGATAGCCTATATATGCAAATAATATCAAGACAATGATCATTCGTATTAAAACATTGCGCTGGCGCGAATCCAAAAAACCATCCTCCAATTTTGCCCGTACTCTAACCTTGTGTTTATTATTTCCCATACTCGGAAATAACTTTGCGGCATAGTCCCATTTAAGCTTTCTAATTAAAATCTGAGATCTTCAGGAATTATTGCCAGAGGAGGCATGGTACGTTTGTGTTCACTGTTGTTTATTCTACTTTGAATCATTTTCAGCAACTCGGGTTCTGCTTCTCCGGTGGATAAATAATTGTCCAATTCCTCATAAGTAAAACCCAACTCTGCTTCATCAGTTTGACCACACCATAAGCCACCCGAAGGTGGTTTGTCAATAATGGCCTGCGGAATCTCCAAGTAGCGAGCCAGCTCAAAGACTTCTCTTTTCAGCAGGTCGCCTAACACCTGTATATCTACCCCGCCATCACCATATTTGGTTGCATAGCCAACACTAATTTCACTTTTATTGCTGGTTCCCAATACCAGGTAATTGCGGGCTGAAGCTGAATAATATAAAGCCATCATCCGCAGGCGGGACTTGATATTACCCCGCAGTAATTTTCCTTTGGCGCCGTCGAATTTAAGGTATGATTCAAATTGAGTTGAAAGAAGCCGATAAGGATTATCGAGGTCTATTATTCTATAACGAATACTAAATTTTTCAACCAAAGTCTGGCTGTCCATCCGGTCATCAATAACACTTTCACAAGGTAATAATAAAGCCATGCAATCATCAGGAAAGGCCTTTTTGGCCAGAACCGCAGCTACTGCCGAATCCACCCCGCCGCTAACTCCCAGAACCAAACCGGAGGCACCTGCCTCCTTGACTTTTGCCTGCAACCAATCAACCAGGTGTTGAACTACAAGCTCAGGCTTCATACCTCAATACTCCTCCTCATATCAGTCAATATCTTTTCTATCTGCCAATCATAATTATATTCCACGCCAGGTCTTCAAATCCTGCCACAAATTATGGTTTTTTCTGATATCCTGGCAAAACCCGCATTTAATTCG
>JAQUXM010000140.1:2527-6121 GCA_028692415.1 Syntrophomonadaceae bacterium
ACTCCTCCTCATATCAGTCAATATCTTTTCTATCTGCCAATCATAATTATATTCCACGCCAGGTCTTCAAATCCTGCCACAAATTATGGTTTTTTCTGATATCCTGGCAAAACCCGCATTTAATTCGTATTTATTATGAAAAAAGGGCTTTTTCATCTATTAAAAAAACTTATAAAGGAAGTATTTCAACATCGCCCCAGGCCGCCAGTCTGTCATCCTTAATGACCAGCACCCCGGATACACCTTCAATATTTTGGGCATAATCAATTGCTTTCATTAAATCATCTTGGTTTTGCACCAGGTTACCCGCCTGGGTAGCGACAGCATCGGCCAATTCGGCAGGTCTTGCTTTGATAATCGCTGCATCAGCCTTGCCCAAGCTAAAACTTGGTCCTACCGTTCCTGATGATGTGCAAATACCCAGCGGACTCTCTCCCGCTCTTACCCATAGACCAATTTTGCAGCTGAAACATGATTTGCCGGCAAAGATGGCTATTATACGATCCTGGCTGGAATTAAGGTAAATATCCCCGCCGTTTTCCACGATTACATCCTTTACCTGGAGCGCAAGCATCTCTCCTACACTCCGAGCAAAGGTACCCGCTACGGCTGCCATCGGTCCGACTCCGGCCCGGGCTGCGGCCCAAGCCATTCTAACCACTATCTCCGGGGCTTCCGGCATTATTTCCAGTGGGACCAGGGATATTTGGTATTCCGGATCTAGAACGATATACTCTTCCAGTTCAGTCCTTAAACGAAGCACCTTTTTTTGGCATAAAGACACCAGGCTATCAGTAAAGCTCGTAGCATCAACACCGATAGCCAGATCCGTCTCTTTTATTTTTACGTGAAAATAATGCAAATCCTTGGCTTTATGAAGCGAGCGATAATAACGTTCCTCATAACCCTGGTTCTGATTGCCTTTCATCCGCGGTTTATACCGCCTCCTTAATTTCGAAATGCAGTTTAATAGCCCGGGTAGGGCAGCAATCCAGGCACATGCCGCAAACTACACATTTCGCATTATCGAAAGATACCATCATGCTTTCCCGATCTATAGCCAAAGCCTCGGTCGGGCAGAACGAAGCACAGGCCCCGCACTGTATGCATATTTGCTCATCCCACAATACGGTTTCACTCAAGGGGTCAACGATAATTCCCATGCTTTTCATGAAGCTTACCCCAGCCTCATATTTATCGCGTTCGCCCTCAACTTCGATTACCAAATAGCCTTCCTTCTGGGGATTAATATCTGCCTTCAATATATTTATTATTAAGTCATAATTCTTTATTAAACGATAAACTACAGGTTGTTCTGACTGCGCCGCGGAAAAATAACATACCAGCTTGTTTTTCATCCCATTACCTCCTGTTCCTGCCACTTAACCCGTTGCCATCGGGTTTTCGTTCAGGTATTGATTTGAAATCGATGTTGGCCTCGGCTGACGGCAACGGCGCTACCGGTCTGCTCAACTCAAAGTCGCCTTTTTGTATCCACTGTTTAAGAATAGCCGCAATTTGCCGTGCCCGCGGATAACTGGATTGCGAGGTGGTAACCACTGATTTGCCATTTATTTCAATTCGGCCGCTTTTCAGTTCTTTAAAATTGGCAAAACCCAAATCTATTGGCTTCGAATATGGATAGCCTTCATGAAAATCAACAACCGGGCAGTAAATATCCTCGTCTTTTACCGCTGTATATAATAACATTTCCTCATCAAGTATCGGTATGGGTATGCCTATTCCCACCGCCATGGTGGCACCATACCCAATATAGCTTAAACCTACCAGCCAGTTGGGGTCCATCTGCTTGAGATCGCCGATTACCGCAAGCGTTCCGGCAGTTACCTTGGGAACTCCATTTTCTCCGCGCAAGACATTGGGATGATGCTGGGTGCCATTCCAGGCTACATAACCAATACCCCCGCCTAAAAATATCCTGGTTCCTACCCCTATTGTTTTATAGTGGGGGTCATTTAACAGCGGGCTTAATTGTCCGGAAGTGGAATAACTGGCATTGCCGATTCGGGGCTTTAGTATGCCCATATAGGTATATAGCGTCCTATCCCCCAGGTTAACCGCACAATTATAATTCTGATAAGCATTGCGCGGGTTGAAAATAAAAGCTTCATTTACGTCATCCAGGGTAATTATAGTATCCACCTGCTTGTTGGGATAGCAATCGGTTCCGTAGGCAATAGCCTCCAATCTTACTTCCTTGCGGGCCACCAGATCATGGATTACATGCCCGCCCCCATAGGTAAATCTTCCTGGATAAACATTGTTTTCCGGGTCATTGTCGGGAAGCTGGGCGGCTCCAATGTAGGCATCTACCGCTGCCAATCCGCCATAAGCCTCAACGCCATTCAGCCAAACCTTTTTCATCTTAATCCGCGGTTTGGAGTGACCAAAGTTTATAAAGGCACCGGATGAACACATCGGGCCAAAAGTCCCGGTGGTAACTACATCTATCTCACGGGCAGCCTGAGCCACGCCTTTTTCCGCTACAATATCGATAACCTCTTCGGCTGTAACTACTACAGCTTCTCCCCGCTTGATTTTTTCATTGATTTCTTCATAGCTTTTCTGATATGCCATTGCAATTCCCTCCCAATAATCTTTGTGCAGACAATACGGCCTGACGGGCATCCTCGGAGTATGCATCAGCGCCAATCTGCTCAGCATATTCCTGGTTCAGCACCGCTCCCCCGACCATTACCAGGCAGGGCAAGCCCCGCACTCTAACCCCCTCTATTACTTCACGCATGCGCGGCATGGTGGTGGTCATTAAAGCACTCAATCCAATTATATCAGCCTTTTCCTGCTGGGCAACATCCAGTATGATTCCTGCTTCCACATCCTTGCCCAGGTCAATAACCCGGTATCCGTAATTCTCCAGCATCACGCTCACAATATTCTTGCCGATGTCATGGATATCGCCTTCGACCGTTGCCATTATAATAACACCCTTGGATTGAGCAGACTCTTCCCCCAAGCGCGGTTTAACAATGGCAAAGGCTTTTTTCATGGTTTCGGCAGCCATCATCAGCTGTGGTAAAAAATACTTCTTCTGCTCATATAACTCCCCGGCACTTTCGATGCCCGGTATCAAACCCTGATTAATTAACGCCAGCGGAGGAATGTGTTCTTGATCAAGAGCCTTAAGCAATAACGCTTCAATAATGCCGCTATTACCTTCCAACACCGCTATTTTGAGTTGTTCGTAAACTGACCAAGGTGTGTCAGATTCCGATATTGCTTGGGTTTGTTGTATATTAGTGCTTGCCGGCGCATTTTGTTTTTGCAAAAGCTCGGGAATATTGCATTGCCGGCAAACGGCATGACGGTTGGGTGCCGGCCCAAGCACGGCCGTCCCCGGCTTGAAATCCCGGTACTTTTCTATATAATCAGCACAATGCAAATCCCGGTTGAGCAGCACCGCCGATGCACGATTGGCATCCATCATTCGTTCTTCAAATGGATTCATGATTGGCAGATCCAAGCCTGCGGCCCAGGCCATGGCCAGATAATTCGAGTTGAGAATCTCGCGCGCGGGCAGGCCGTGTGAAACATTGCTGACCCCCAGCACCGTTC
>JAQUXM010000141.1 GCA_028692415.1 Syntrophomonadaceae bacterium
CAAAGCGGTTTTTTACTCCCCGTAATATACGGAATGAAAAATTCTTTTCACCTTCAAAATATACGACTACATCAACCATGTGTTCCAAAACTTTGGGCCCGGCAAGGGCACCATCCTTCGTTACATGTCCAACCAGAATAATCGCCTTTTCCGACTTTTTTGCGATATCCATAATCCGGGCGGTGCATTCCCGGAGTTGGGATACACTGCCTGGAATGGATGATAAGTTCCTCGAAAAAACGCTTTGGATGGAATCTATGATTAGCAAATCAGGGTCCAATTCATTAATATATTCCGGCAGCAAATCAATATCCTGTTCATTTAATAAGAATATTTGTTCACTTGCAATGCCCAGCCGGATGGAACGCAATCTAATCTGTTTCAAGGATTCTTCACCCGATAGATATAAGACCTTGTGATTTTGCCGAGCTAGAAAATAAGCCACTTGCAGGAGCAACGTCGATTTGCCGATTCCCGGATCACCTCCCAGCAAGACCAGGGAACCTGGCACGATGCCGCCGCCCAGCACTCTGTCCAGTTCACCTATACCTGTACTGAAGCGGTTAATATCCTCATCCGATAAGGAGTTTAATGGCACTGCTGCAATATTCTTATGTTTCTTGCCCGAGCTTTTTTTTCCCAGGCTTTCTTCGATTAAAGTACTCCAGGCCGAACAACCGGGGCACTTACCCAGCCATTTGGCTGTTTCGTAACCGCATTCGTTACACACGAACCTACTCGTATTTTTACCCATTTTATCTTACCCTAACCCAACGCAACTGGAGCTTATCCTGAGCACCTACCCCCGAAAATATCTATGAAGTAAAATTCTTCCCCTCAGACCTTACCACTTACGCCTTCCTTAAAATAATTATATACTAATTACTTCCCTTGTATAACGTGTAATTCCGGCTATGAATCGACGCTAATTATTGGGACTTTTGTACTAAAATCTTATCTTCATGGGCATCAACCATTATTTTATCCCCGGGCTTGATGCTGTTTTTGAGTATCTCTTCGGAAACCGTATCTTCCAATAGCTTTTGAATGGCCCGTTTAATGGGGCGGGCACCATAGGCCGGGTTATAACCCTCTTTCATAATGATCTCCTTGGCCTTTTCACTAATCTCCAGGTCAAAGCCGTTTTCCACAATCCGCTGCTTGAGGTCCACCAGTAATAACTCCACTATTTCTTTAAGCTCATTCTCCTTAAGGCTCTGGAAGACGATTATTTCATCAATACGATTCATGAACTCAGGTTTAAAAGTATGTTTCATTTGTTCCATAACCCGGTCTTTCATCTGATTATAGTTCTCCGCTTCGTCAACCGCACTGGCAAAACCAACTTTACGGCTATGCTTTATGGATTCCGCACCCACATTGGAGGTCATGATGATCACGGTGTTGCGAAAATCTACCGTTCTACCCTGCCCATCAGTCAATCGGCCATCTTCCATCACCTGCAGCAAGATATTAAAAACATCCGGATGGGCTTTTTCAATTTCATCCAGCAATATTACTGAATAGGGCTTTCTTCGCACTTTTTCCGTAAGCTGACCGCCTTCATCGTAGCCCACATAGCCGGGCGGAGAGCCAATCATCCGGGCAACTGCATGCTTTTCCATATACTCGGACATATCCAGGCGAATAACGGTTTCTTCGCTGCCGAACATGGCTTCCGCCAGACTGCGTGCCAGTTCGGTTTTCCCTACCCCGGTAGGACCCAAAAAAACAAATGAACCGATGGGACGTTTAGGATTCTTCAAACCGGCGCGGGCCCGGCGTACCGCCCGGGCCACTGATCTAACCGCTTCTTCCTGTCCGACCACCCGTTTGTGCAATAAATCTTCAAGATGCACCAGTTTCTCACTTTCCGTAGCCGCCAGCTTGCTTACCGGAATTCCTGTCCAGCTGGAAACTATACTCGCTATTTCCTCTTCGCCCACTGAGCCCATATATAAACTGCGTTGATTCGCCCAATCTTTGCGGTCATTTTCAATCTCATCCTTGAGTTTTTGCTCCTCATCTCGCAAATGCGCTGCTTTTTCGTATTCCTGAGCATTTATGGCCTCTTCCTTCTCTTTGACCACTTCAACCAGTCGCATCTCCTTGTTCTTAAGCTCTTCAGGAACAATATAGTTGCTCAACCTTACCTTCGAAGAGGCTTCATCAATCAAATCTATCGCTTTGTCCGGCAGAAAACGGTCGCTGATATAACGGGCAGAAAGCTTGGCTGCAGCTTCAATGGCTTCATCATTGATCTTAACGCCATGATGAGCTTCATAGCGATCACGTAAACCTTTAAGTATCTCTATGCTTTCCTCCACACTGGGTTCATCCACAATGATGGGCTGAAAGCGCCTTTCCAGAGCAGCATCTTTTTCAATATGTTTGCGATACTCATTTAGTGTCGTTGCACCGATGCATTGAAACTCACCCCGCGCCAGGGAGGGCTTCAGTATATTGGCAGCATCAATTGCACCTTCGGCTGCGCCTGCGCCAACAATCGTATGCAATTCATCAATAAAGATAATTACATCACGGGATGCCTTGATTTCACTAACAATCTTGGTTAATCTTTCCTCAAATTCACCGCGATATTTGGTTCCCGCCACCATAGCTGACAAATCAAGTGCCACTACTCTTTTATTCGATAGGATTTCCGGAATCTGGTTGTCAGTTATTCGCTGCGCCAAACCTTCAATAATCGCGGTTTTACCTACCCCTGGATCACCAATTAAAACCGGATTGTTTTTGGTTCGTCGGGAAAGAATCTGGATTACTCTTTCGATTTCCATGCTCCGTCCTATAACCGGATCCAGCCGGCCTTCAGCGGCATCCTGGGTTAGATCGCGGCTAAACGCATCCAGAGTCGGTGTTTTACTCCGCACCTTTTTCTTGGCCTGCGGAGGCGGGGTTGGGTTTCCGCCTGCTTCAGGATAAGAACTGTTGGCATTTGCTGTTGAGTCACTTCCTAATAAGATCATAACTTGTTCGCGAATGTCATCCATTTTAATCCCCATTGAAGCAAGCACCTGCCCAGCTACCCCTTCTTCCTCACGTAATATCGCCAGCAACAGGTGTTCGGTTCCCACATAATTGACTCCCTGCAAGCGGGCTTCATCAAAAGCCAGATTAAAAACTTTTTTGGCTCGCGGAGTTACCGGCAGATCTCCGGCGGCTTTTTCCTCCGCGCCATTATTCCTGCCTATTACTTTGTTCACTTCTTCCCGCACTTTTTCCAAATCTATGCCCAAGTTAAGCAGGGCTCGAGCTCCTACTCCTTCACCTTCCCGCAACAAGCCCAGAAGAATGTGCTCGGTCCCTATTGCCGAATGGTTTAGCTGCCGGGCTTCTTCTTGACCATGGATAACTGCATTTCTAGCTCTCTGCGTAAACCTTCTAAACATTATATAACCTCCTTGTCTCCCATGAGTTTTTCTTTGATTACTGCCGCCCTTTCCACATCACGCTGAGTAGCATCCATATCACGACCCGCCTTTTTTTGCAGATGGGCTGGTCTGATTGCCACCACCAACTCATTAAGTCCGTCCATTCTGATATTGGGTATGATACCCATATCCGCACCCAGGCGAACATCGGAAAGCAATGCCAGGGCTTCATTGGAGGTAATCAACCAGGCATTGGTCAGTATTCCATAAGCGCGCCCGACCCGATCCTCAAGCTGGTATTTCATTTCATTGGCTAATTTGGTGCGCAATAGCCTCTCCTGCTCTACAATCTGTTCAGTGATAGCGATAAGGTTGCTGTTGATATCTTCTTCCGTTTGGCCTAAAGTTATTTGATTGGATAACTGAAAAAAGTTGCCTAAAGCTTCCGTACCTTCGCCATATAGTCCTCGTACTGTCATCCCCAGTTGACTGATGTTCTGAAATATATACGCCGCCTGCCCGCTTATACTCAAGGCTGGCAGGTGCAACATCACCGAGGCTCGCATCCCGGTTCCAACATTGGTGGGACAGGAGGTTAAATACCCTCGGCGATCATCAAAGGCAAAATCCAGGGTTTCTTCAAAGGCATCATCCACTCTTATTACCTGCTTAAAACATTCTTCAAGCTGAAGGCCTGGCAACAGGCATTGGATACGTAAATGATCCTCTTCATTAATCATAATGGCCAGGGAGCCATCCTGATTGACCAGTAAACCGCGATAACTATCGCTGCTCCCGGCATGGTTGGGGCTGATTAAATGCTTTTCCACCAGTATCTGGCGTTCAAGATCTCCTACCTGGTCAAAAGCAAGCCATTCCATATGCTTCAATTCTTGATAACTGCTTTTTTCAATGGCCTCATCCATTGCTCTCCGGCATTTTGGGCCTGATTCACTATCAAGCAAATGGGGAAAAGGCACCTTGTCCAGATTGCGTGCCAAACGCACCCGGCTACTGATAACTATATCTGACTCCCGTACCCCTTCTGCATCCATCCAGTGTACATGGTTGCTGTTCAACAATTGATTGATGCTCGTTTTCACCACCCCCTTAAATGGCTTTCTTCTCGATTTCCTTAATCTGATCTCTTATTTGCGCAGCTTTTTCATATTCTTCATTAGCAACGGACTGTTGTAAATCTAATTTCAACTTATCAATCTGCCTTTTCAGCAGCACCTTTTCTCCTCCCCGCCGCGGAATTTTGCCTATATGCTGGCGGTTCCCGTGTATTCTTCTTAAACTGGGCTGCAATTCCCGTTCAAAGGATGTATAACACCTGGCACAGCCAAGTTTACCGGTTTGACGAATATCATAAAAATTCATTCCACATTCCGGGCAACTGCTTGCTTGAGCGTTAGGCTTCGCTTCCGGTAGATTGTAATTGCTGCCAAAAAAGCTGCCGAGCAGATTGGAAATGGAGAATTTGTTATCAATATCAAACATTACCGCGCCCTTCTGTGCAGCACATTGCTCACACAAGTGGGTTTCAATCTTATTCCCGTTAAACATCTGCGTCAAGTGGACCGTAGCTGGCCTTTCCTTACATTCCTGACAAAACATTACTCAAACCTCCCTTAATACTCTTGCATATATTGGGGATATTCTGCCACGGGGACATTCATGCCATGGGGACATTCCTCCAGGGATGTGTCTCCCCTTTCCTTATTAGGAGTTCCCCTTCCTTATCTTCACTTCGTATAATCATCCAGCGCACAACGAAAAGCCTCGTAGAGTTGCTTTTTTTGGTCTGTCGGTATCTGCCTGGTGCTGTTGATTATCAAATGTTTAAGCATTTCCTCTTCATTCTTGCTCAAAAGCTTTGCTTCCAACAAACTATCAATAAACATGAACAAGTCCCTTCTGCTCAGACCTCCAGCCATTTGTTCATCATCCAGCATACTTATGCGGATATAGCCCTTGCCGCCTCTACGACTTTCGGTTGAATAACCGGTTTGTTCGGTAAATCTAGTGGCAATTGCATAGGTTACCTGTGAAGGTACACAACAGAAAGTCTCTGCCAGTTCCATCCTTTGAATGATGATTTGATTCTCTTCACTTCTCGCGATAAGTACTTTTATATATTGTTCTATTCTATCGGTTAAGCTTTTCTTCATATCTTATTTTACCTTTGACTATGTTTGACTTTTAATAATTTTAATATGCTTGGTTAAAAAGGTAAAGACTTTTATTTTTATCATTTGCATGCGCTTGGTCATATTCTTGCCATATTTTTTGCAGCTTATTTAAAATGACAATAAAACTGCAAAAGTCAAGTTTTATGATAGTAAGACCGTAGTTTCTTTCGCCGGTGCAACGAGGCGGGGGTTAGAACCCGCCGCCTGTTTGTTAATAGAAACCCGAGCGCTTAGCGGTGGACATCTTTTCGCCTCGTTATATGCATGCCTTTAATAAAGAATTCTCCGGCAAGACTAATCAGCACGAAAAATTGCTTCTTTTTCCTATCGTATTACAAAGTACGTGGGTTACAGACGTAAAGAATAAGGCTGGACTAATTTTATTCATGTTTGCGGAAATAGTCAGGCTAATGAAGTAGCTTTGTCGAAATGCTTTTAATAAGCTTTCGCTTATGCCGATATTAAATCATGCGATTAGAAATCATTTGGAGTCTACTACAAGAAGCTGTTATCAGCCAATTTGTCAC
>JAQUXM010000142.1 GCA_028692415.1 Syntrophomonadaceae bacterium
CCCGCCTCGCGCAGCAGTTCAAAAGTGGCATCCAGCAATAGTGCTTCCACAAAAGCCGGGAACGGAATACCCTGTCGGGTGGCAGCGATGGTTAATAAAAGCGGGGTAGGTATCATTTCATGATGATAAGTAATGATGGCCACATATAAAGACGGGGTTAAAAGAGCTATGAGAAAAGCAATAAAGCGTAAGATTCTGAACAGGGAAGCAGGTATGAAGTGAATATAATAATCTTCGGAAGAAATCATATATTCGGGAAAAGAAATGGGCAATATCAAGGCCATGGGTGTCCCATCGGCCATAATACATACTTTTCCTTCCAGCAGCTGCCCACATACCCGGTCCGGTTTCTCGGTATGTTCGGTCTGGGTAAAAATAGTCCATTTATTATCAGCAATCAGTTCAGCCAGGTAACCGGTATCCAGTATTGCATCAATATCAATTTTGTTTAAGCGCTCTTTTACTTCGGAAATTAGCTGTGGGGGAGCAATATTCTCAATATAACATAGCACAATATCAGTCTTGCTTATCCTGCCCAGCACCATGGATTCCATTTTGAAATTGCTCGATTTGATTCTTCTTCTAAGCAAAGCGGTATTAAAGCGCAGAGTTTCTGAAAAACCTTCCTTGGGGCCAAATACCGTAACTTCATTTTCAGGCGTTTGGACGGAACGCCCGGCCCAGGATCGGGTCCCGGCTACCAAAGATTGAGCATAGCCATCAATAAGGAAAACAACATCCCCGGAGCTGATATGATGGCAAATGTCCTGCAACGTATCCAAAGTTTTCAGTTCAGCCAGAGTAAGGATAGTGCTTTGGACAAACTTGAGGATATCATGGCCATCAAAATTACCGCTGTTATGGTTTAACATGTTTAATTCCAACAGAAGTGGTTTGAGCAGGTTGGCTTCAATTTCTTTTCGATCCGTCAGCCCGTCAAAATATATAATCAGTCCTTTAGTTACGGGCTGCCCAAAACTGAATTCCTTTAAAACGGCATCCGAACAATTCTCTAACAATACACCCAGGCTTGCTCTATTTTCCTGCAGGTCCGAGGACAGTGCTTCGCGGATTAGCATGCTGGCAGATTTATTTTCTCTTTGGTCGTTCTTATTGCCTAAATAGCGCATTGGCAATCCCCCATAGTTGTTTGTTCACTCATTAATTCCTTAACCCCTGTGGGATAGTTTTATCCAGTGAAGTTCTGCTTATGCAACAGTAAAGATGTTTACTAAATGACACAGAAACCAAGTTTTAAGTGGTTACCTCGCTACCCAAAGAATTGCTGTCTGGCGGGGCAGGTTCAGAGCTGCTGTTCTCCGGATAAGGTTTGAACAGGGTGATAAGAAAGATTAGAAAAGGAATGGCAATGAAAAAAAATAAATATAAGGGAGGAATAATACGGAGGCTCCAAACCACCGTTTCCACATTGTTGCGGCTTATGGCTACAGATAAAACACCAATAATTAATACACTGGGAGCAGCCAGAAAACGGTAATCCCGCAAATTAAAAACCTTTTGGGCAGTAAAACAGGCCATAAACCATGGGATGGTGACGGCGGCAAAAATGCCCATTGTCCATATACCAATAAAAATGATATCAAGATTCTGAATAAAGCTTCCAATTCTAGCCAGGCGGATCATGTTAAAAGTGGGGAAGGTGAAGGAAAGAGCCGGGATGGTTCCCAGGATAATGATTATACTCAGGGTGGTTAAAGCAATAAGTGGAACGTGGGTTAATAAAACAGAATTCATTGTAAATAGAGCGTTTTCCTTTTTTTCAAGAAAGAAAGCCAGGCTTAAAACTGGCATAATCTTGCCCAGGACAAACACCGAGTTAATAATACCAATGCCCAAAGCTTGGTAGTCCATGTAGGCGACAGGCAGCATACGTTCCAGGTGAAAATTATTCAATAGAGCGATAATCACAATTAAAAAACTGAAAGGCAAGCCGACCATAACAAGCAATTCACAAATCCGGGCGAGATTTTCCAGACCGGTTCTAATAGCCAAAAAACCTATAAAAAGCAAAACCGCGATGAAAACGCTAATAGGAGTAGCGGGCAGAACGTTCATCTTCATGAATTCAATAAAAAGGCGCAAAGTATAACTGCAGACCAGGAAAAAAAAGACTATATAAATAAAACCAATTATCCTGCCCAAAGCAAAACCCAGGTGTTCATCCAAAAGCAATGGAAAAGGATGGCGGCTCTTTTTAATTAGGTGGCTGTACATATACATTAACAGTACTCCAGGAATAATGGAGCCAATAACTGCCAGCCAGGCATTATTGTATATATTGTGGATTAATAGATTAGGTGTTTCCAAGTAGGCTAATGGTGATGCCAACATAAGCAGCATACAATAAAGTTGAAATTTTGTAATGCGAAACAAATCTATCCCACCTTGTTTTCCATATGTCTTTAGTGTGACCACAAATAAAACATATATAAGTGGATTTGTTGTGATGCCTGAAAAAAGGGGTTTGATATCAAGCGCTTATTTTTTTGGGCTTGATGGTAAAAAGTGAATAAAAGGGGATTTTGAGTTATATACTATCTATGAGATAAAAACAGTATTTAATTATTCTTAAAAAAGGAGGGATATAGTAAATTGAAAGCAACAGGAATTGTTCGCCGGATAGACGACCTGGGAAGGGTTGTTATCCCCAAAGAGATACGCAGAACTTTACGCATTCGTGAGGGTGACCCTCTAGAGATTTTCGTTGACCGCGAAGGTGAGGTTATTTTAAAGAAATATTCGCCCATTGGAGAACTGGGGGATTTTGCTAAAGAGTATGCGGATTCGCTAAACGAAACCATCGGTCACATTTCCATGATTGCGGACCGGGATGTAATCATTGCGGTTGCTGGAGCCAATAAAAGAGAATTTTTGAGCAAAGCTGTTGGCAAGGCGATTGAGAGGTCAATCGAGGAAAGAACTACCTTAATAATGAATGATATGGAAACTCCGGATGATGATAATTTTCATGTTATCCAGAATGATGATCGTGAATATACCATCAGGTCGCAGGTGATAGCACCGATTATAACCCAGGGTGATCCCATTGGAGCAGTTCTTTTAGTCAGTAAAGAACCGGGCATAAAAATGGGCGAGATGGAAGTGAAGCTGGCCGAAACGGCAGCCGGCTTTCTGGCCAAACAAATGGAACAGTAGACAAGCCCAGCTAGAAGCGGTCTTATGACAAGTAAGATCGCTTCTTTGTCGTTGCCGGTGACGGGGACAGGTGGGACAGGGGGACAGGAACCTTGTCCCAACAATGGGACTAGGTTCCTGTCCCCCTGTCCCACCTGTCCCCGTCACCGCTTGCCTGTGTTGCGGGAAATTAAATTATGTTATAATAAGCCTCATGAAATCGGGGAGGATAAAGATGGCAAAGGGGCAGAACTTTCTAAAAGGTGCTTTAATACTGAGCATTGCCGGGGCTATCAGCAAGGTGATGGGTGCTATATATCGCATCCCCCTGGCCCGTTTAATTGGGGGAGAGGGAATGGGCCTGTATCAAATGGCCTATCCTATTTATACCACTATTCTCGCCCTGGCCACCGCCGGGGTTCCCGTGGCCATATCCGTGCTGGTTTCCAGAAATGAAACCCAGGGCTATACCGGTGACAGCAAAAAAATATTTCGGGTATCATTATTGATACTCTTGATTTTCGGCTTTTTATTAACCCTAATAGTCATGCAGTCAGCCCATTTTATTGCCAACCAGGTTCTCCATGAACCCCGGGCTTATTATCCCATCCTGGCAGTAGCCCCGGCCATATTTTTTTCCAGCTTGATGTCTGTGTTTCGAGGTTATTTTCAGGGCCATCAGTCCATGATACCGACGGCGGTTTCCCAGGTAGTGGAGCAGTTATTCCGGGTAACCGCAGTTTTATGCCTGGCTTTTTTACTGTTTCCCCGGGGCCTGGAATATGCAGCGGCGGGAGCTACCTTTGGGGCTATGGTGGGGGGAGTTTTTGGCCTGATTGTACTAATCATTTACTATTATCGCTTCCAAAGAGCACAAAAAAGATCCGGGGAGAAGCTGGTATATACCGGTGCCAGGTCAAGTGACCTGGCCGCCGAAATGATCCGTCTGGCGATCCCGGTATCTTTTGGGGCGGTGGTCCTGCCCCTGGTGCAGATGCTGGATGCCATAATTGTGCCCGGCCGTCTGCTGTCAATTGGGTATTCAACCTCGCAGTCCACCGCCCTTTATGGTGAACTTTCAGGTATGGCGGCGGTACTGATCGGACTTCCTACCATATTTACCATTTCCATTGCCACCAGTTTGGTACCGGCGGTTGCGGAAGCCCTGGCCAGCAACCACAGCGGCCTTTTAAAGGAGCGCTTGAACTACGGTTTAAGAGCCGGGATGATAATATCCTTTCCTTGTGCGGCTGGGCTTTATATACTGGCTTATCAAATATGTGATTTGCTTTATGCCACTCCCAGCGCCGGGCTGCCCCTGGAACCACTGGCTTTTTCCTGCATTGTTTTGGCGGCTTTCCAGTTGTCCAGTGCGGGTTTGCAAGGCATAGGGAAGCCGGAAATAGCCATGCGCAACCTGATTATTACCGGGATATTCAAAGTGATTTTTAATTACACGCTCACCGCCGTTCCTGCTCTTAATATTCAGGGGGCAGCCATTGGAACGGTCCTGGCATTTATGATAGGCTCTTTATTAAATATTATTTACCTGCGGAAATTGACGGGGGTTAAATATGAATATGGGCGCTTATTCAAAATTGCCTTGGCAACAGTTTTAATGGCGATAGGAGCCTATTTATCCTACCATTTGCTAGTTGGGGCAGATATACGATCACACCTGGCTACGCTAATAGCAATGTGTACCGGAGTAGCCGTATATGGGGTGCTGCTGTTTATAATCAAGGAATTGGATGTAAATATGATTAAGAAGATATTTCGCGGGGCTTAAGGCAACGCAATATTGAATTCTTAATTATGAATTCAACTTTCTGACCAAAAGAATAGGCTGAAAAGCCCGAAAAAGCAATAGAATAGACTGTTTAAAATCCCATATTGACGAACATCGCGAGCTATCATATATGTCATTGCGAGCAGGACAATCAGGTTGTAGTTGCCCGTATTAACAACATCGCGAGCTATCATATATGTCATTGCGAGTGCAGCGAAGCAATCTATCCATCGCTAAGTCATTTTAGATTGCTTCGCTACCGCTCGCAATGACAAAGGAGAAGCGTTGCCTCAGCAATGACAATTTAGTTGTGTCGCATAATATGTCAACTACGAAAGTTGAGTTATAAATTCAAAATTCAAAATTCCCAAAGGAGTGTTTTAGATGAGTACAAATGCCCAAGCGATAGAAGGTCTGCTGCAGGTGATGGACCGGTTGCTGGCTCCCGACGGATGTCCCTGGGACCGGGAACAAAGCCATGAATCACTGGTTAGATATCTTGTTGAAGAAAGTTACGAAGTAATTGAAGCCATTAACAGCCAGGATATGAATAAACTTCGTGAAGAACTGGGAGACTTACTATTACAGGTAGTCTTTCACGCTGCCTTAGCCAAGCGGGAAGGGCAGTTTGACTTTGCTGCGGTAGCTAAAACCGTTGAGAAAAAGATGATTGACCGCCACCCCCATGTATTTGCTGATATGAACCTGAAAACCAGTGATGATGTGATGGACAACTGGGAGGATTTCAAGAAAAAGGAGGGTAAGAAAAGCCTTTTGGAAGGAATCCCCAAAAGCCTGCCGGCTTTGCTACGAGCGGTATTGATGCAGGAGAAGGCAGCGCGGGTGGGTTTTGATTGGCCCAGTGTTGATGGTGCCCTGGACAAGCTCAAGGAGGAAGTTGAGGAATTCTGCCAGGCTGACAATAGCAAAGAAATGCTGGAGGAGATGGGAGATATATTCTTTGCGCTGGTTAATGTAGCCCGCTTGAAAAATATCGAACCTGAGCAAGCATTGCAGGCCTGTAACGATAAATTTGCCCGCCGTTTCAATTACATAGAGGAAAATGTCAAAGAGTCAGGCCGTCAATTAAAGGAATTAAGCCTGGAGGAAATGGATTTATTATGGGACGAAGCTAAGACGCAGGGACTATAA
>JAQUXM010000143.1 GCA_028692415.1 Syntrophomonadaceae bacterium
TGGTGCCAGAGGTGGGACTCGAACCCACACGCCTCGCGGCACACGATTTTGAGTCGCGCTCGTCTGCCAATTCCGACACTCTGGCTAAAAAATATTTTTAATAAGCAAACATAATTATAAATGCCAGGAGAATCCTTGTCAAGAAGGTCATTCCGACTTGTTAACCAAAAGATGCACATACTGACATAACAAGGCAAGGCCAAGTAAAAGGGTTTGGCTAAGAAATGGCGAAAGATTGATAATGGGATAAATAATAAACCGGTTTAGTTATTGGACATGCAATGCCAATGCTGTTGCGCGGCGAAAAATGATGAAGCCCATTTCGGGCATGCGCTTCTATGTTGCTTCGAGCAACTAAAGGTAAAAATTAGAAATTATGAAATGATCTATATAGGTATGAGGTATAGTTTGTATCCTCCCTTTACGCCTAACACCTCACCCCTTACACAAATTATTCATATTACAGCTACAAAGGAGCAACATAAATGGTAAATGAAGAACTGCTGGTTAAAAAGAGCCTTCAGGGTGATCTGGAAGCTTTTGAGGAACTGGTTCTTAAGTATCAGAATAAAGTCTACTCACTATCCTACCGGTATATGGGGAATGAAGAGGATGCCTATGATAGTGCTCAGGAAGCATTTTTGAAAGTCTTCCGATCGTTACGCTCTTTTAAGGGCAATTCCAGTTTCGGTACCTGGATTTTTAGGGTAACGAGCAATGTTTGTCTGGATGAATTGCGAAGGAAGAAACGCAAGCCCATACCCTTGTCTCTGGATGAACCACTGGCTACCTGGAACGGAAACGAAGTTGAAAAGGAAATTGCTGACCCAAAACCAACGGTTGACATATTATATGAAGAAAAGGAGCGTTCTCAATACATACAGCATCTCCTGGATCAATTAAAACCTGAGTTCAAAGCAGTAATAATCTTACGCGATATTCAGGGATTAAATTATGAAGAAATTGCAGAAATATTGAATTGCTCATTGGGCACGGTTAAGTCACGCATTAGCCGGGCCCGCAATGAAATGAGGAGAATGTGGTTAGAGAGGGAACTTTTACCTTGAGTTGATCGTCAAAAGGCAAGGGGGTTAGTACTGTGAAATGTGAGCAAATCAGAGATTTATTATCGCCCTATGTTGACGGGATGGTAGATGATAAAGATAAAGCGCTTATTGACGCTCATATTGCAGCATGCCCAAAATGCCGCCAGCAAGTTGAAGACTATCGTCATATTGCCAATATGATGCGAAAAATAGAAACTCCTTCTTTACCGGGTAGTTTCTCAGCTGATCTAAACCGCCGCGTGCGTGATGAACAGAATAAAATACTGAACTCATATCCTATGAAAACTCCCAAAAAATCAGGGTGGTTTGCGGCAACTCTAGCTGTATTTGCGCTTACTGGTGGAATATATGCCAGTAGTCACTGGTCGCTCGGAAGTATTGTAACTGCCTGGCATGACAGCGAAGATGATCAAAAAAAACCCCTGATTTCTATTGATAGTATTATTGAACGTTTCCAACAATGGCAGGGTAACGATGATAGTAAGGATGATTTAATACAGAAGGATAACGACCGTAATGGAGCTGGCAATAAACCGGTGATGAAAGTTGTAAAAGCCAAAGAACCCTCATCAAATTCAGCTGTAAATGAAATTATTACCGAAGATGGGAACAATCATACTTCAACCCTGAAGGTTGAAAATATCGAGGAATCTCTGACGCAAGTCTTAAAAATAGCATCAAACTATGGTGCCGGTTACACAATCATAACACCTGAAGAGAATTTATCGGAGGATGATCGGCAGATTTCCCGAAAAATATTATTGGAAGTCACGGAGAGTGAAGCGCAACAAATCATTAAGGAAATAGAAGCTTTGGGCCTTCCGCTGGTCAATGATGAGGTAGCATCTTCTATGCAGGCTGGAGATGGAGCCAATAATATTGATCCCGTAAATCAGGATCAAGGAGTAAAGGATAAATCACCGAAGGAAGAGTCGCTGATGGATGCTTCTGCAAAGGATGAATCTATGAAGAAGGAATCTGCAAGGGAAGCGTCTCCGAATGAGGAATCACTAAATGAAGAATCGGAATCTCCAAAAGACGAGCCCGTAAAGAAAGCACCTCAGAACGAGGAATCCTCAAAGGAGGGATCTTTAAAAGAAGAATCTCCACAGGAGGAATTCCAAACCCAACCCCTGGCTGAGCAGGTGGAGAACAGTGAGCCTGAATTATTATTGAAACAAGATAATCCTGCTGAACAGCCTGATGACGAGAATAGTACCATTGATAAAGAGAATAAAAATGATAAAAAAATAACCCTCAGCATTTACCTTATCGAGGAAAAAACGCAAGTCCAACCATAAAACTAAAAGGCCTTAGGGGCAAGGGGAAGACATAACCCGGATAACAATTTTAGATGGGTGTTTGCGTAAGGCCGGGTGGCCTCCAATTGAAGACTAAATATGATAGAAAACTTGATGTTGGAACCGGTATTGGCTAAGACCAATACTTCTTTATTTATTGGGGAAAAATGCTATCATAAAACCAGGCCAAAATACTGGTGGAACAAACGGGCGGTGTGCGCAAGTGGGGACGGTTCTTGCCTTGCGTGTCAGCGCAAGGCAAGAACCGTCCCCACTTGCGCACACCGCCCGTTTGTACAGAAAAGGATGGGATGTCCGTGCCGGAAAACAAATTTTTGCTAATCGATGGAAACAGCCTGCTGTTTCGGGCTTTTTATGCACTGCCCTTGCTGCATACCAGCGAGGGAATATATACCAATGGCGTGTATGGCTTTCTGACCATGTTCAGGCGGGTAATGGCCGAACAGCAGCCCAGCCATGTACTGGTTGCTTTCGATAAGGACAGAAAGACTTTTCGGAATGAGCTGTACAGTGATTATAAAGCCAACCGCGGAGCTACTCCCGAAGAACTGAAGGGACAGTTTCAAATCTTGCGCGATCTGTTGGCGTCTATGAATGTAGAGTATTTGGAAATGCAGGGCTATGAAGCTGATGACATTATCGGCACGCTCAGCAAGCAAGCCGAGGATGCGGGACTGAACACCGTCATTCTAACTGGTGATGGTGATGCGCTGCAGCTCGTTTCGGATAAGGTCAGTGTTTTAATGACCAAAAAAGGCATCAGTGAAATGGAAAAATATAATCCGGCCAAAGTAAAAGAGAAATGGGAAGTCGAGCCGGAGAAAATGATTGAAATCAAAGCCTTGATGGGTGATGCATCCGATAATATACCAGGGGTGCCGGGAATTGGGCCTAAAACTGCAGTGAAGCTCATCAAGGATTTTGCCAGTCTGGAAAATCTTTATGAGCATCTGGAGCAGGTAGGGGGCAAGAAATTGCTGGAACGCTTGCAGGAGCATCGGGACCAGGCTTTTATCAGCCGGCAACTGGCGACGATTAACCGGGAGATTGAGGGCGACTTCCCCTTTAAAGATTATGAAGTGAAGGAACCCCATAAAGAGGATTTGCTGGCTATGTACCGGCGGCTGGAGTTTAATAATTTTATTAACGCTCTGCAGGCTGATATGGCAACAACTCCCAAGCCTGCAGCGGAAGTTGCGGCACCCGAGCTGCATCAACTGGAAAACCAGGAGGATGTAGAGGCGTTTCTCCAGCAACTGGGCAGTGGCAGTGAACTGGCCATCTATATCCAGGTTGATTACCACCATCCCATGTGGGCTAAAATCTCGGGGGTTTTCTGTGAATATGAGAAGGAAGTTTACCGGCTTGAGGTGGAAGGCGAGTTAAGCAGCCGCTTGGAATGGCTGCGACCCTTGTTTGAATCCCAGGAATATAAAAAGTACCTGCATAATGCAAAATTTGCCCAGGTTGTTTTGCTGCGGCACGGGATTAAACTCTGCGGCATTGCCGGGGATACCATGCTCCTGGCTTATGTAAATGACCCGGCTTTTGACGGCTCCGAACTGGATGCCTGCATCGCCAAGTTCCTGAACATCAGCATTGCGCAAAACAATCCGTCTGTGCTGGTGGCGCTGGTAAGAGAGCTTTATACCCGCTTGCAGGCGCAGTCAACGCCTGAGCTGCAGGAGCTTCTAAACGGGGTGGAGCTTCCGCTGTCAGAGGTGCTGGCCTATATGGAATTCTGCGGGGTGAAAGTGGACTGCCCTACCCTGGCGGCCATATCACATGAACTTGCGGAAGGAATTGCAAGCAGTGAAGAACGCATTTTTGAACTGGCTGGGGACAGCTTTAATATAAATTCCCCCAAACAACTGGGAAAGGTATTATTTGAGGATCTGGGCCTGCGGATCGTAAAAAAGAGTAAAACCGGTTATGCCACCGGAGCGGAGATCCTGGAAGAACTCTATGAAGACCATGAGATTATCCAGTATATCTTGAATTACCGGCAGCTGACCAAACTGAAGTCTACCTATGTTGACGCATTGCAGAATTTGATACACCCGGTCACCGGAAGGGTGCACACTATTTTTAAGCAAGCCCAAACCGCAACCGGCAGGCTTTCCAGCGTGGAGCCCAACCTGCAAAACATCCCTATCCGAATGGAAGAAGGCCGCCGGATTCGTAAGGCATTTACGGCCCGCAGTCAGGACTGGCTGATCGTGTCTGCCGACTATTCACAGATTGACTTGCGTTCCCTGGCCCATATCAGCGGTGACCAAATCCTAATTGATACCTTCAAAAACGGTATCGACATTCATACCCGCACCGCAGCGGAGATATTTCATATTCCCATGGAGTGGGTGGACAGCGATTTCCGACGCAGGGCGAAAGCGGTTAATTTCGGTATTATCTATGGCATCAGTGATTTTGGCTTGGCCCGGGACACCGGCGTAAGCCGCAAAGAAGCCCGCAAATATATAGACAACTACCTGGACAGTTATCCGGGAGTCAAGCAATATATGGAAGATATCGTTCAATTCGGTAAAGACAATGGTTATGTGGAAACAGTCCTTAAGCGCCGCCGATATTTGCCGGATCTCAATGCCAGTAACAAGATGGTGCAGTCCTTTGCCCGCCGCATGGCTCTGAACACACCGGTGCAGGGGACCTCGGCCGACATCATCAAACTGGCTATGATCAAAGTTTTCGAACAACTCGGAAACCGGCATCTGCAAGCCCGGCTCTTGCTGCAGGTGCATGATGACCTGGTTTTGGAAGTGCCGGAGCAGGAAGTCGATGAAGTAGCGGCCTTGTTGCAGGACTGCATGGAGCATGCCTTCACCCTCAAAGTGCCCCTGGAAGTATCGCTGAAGGCCGGCCCCAACTGGTATGATATGAAGGCGCTGCAGCGCCGGGAGGGATAAGATGCCTGAACTGCCGGAAGTAGAGACCATAAAGATTTCTTTGCAGAAAATTCTGGGTTCCCGAATAAACAGCATTGAACTGCGGCGGGAGGATATCCTGCGCAGCAGGGAATATGAACTGGAAGAAATCCAGGGGAAGGCGATAACTGCTGTCCAGCGGCGGGGTAAATATCTCCTGCTGGAATTGGACAAGCAGTATAAATTGCTTGTTCACATGGGTATGAGCGGCCGGTTTTATTTGGAAAGCGAAACCGCTCAGGAACAGAAGGCTCACGTCCACATCCTGCTGTTTTTGGATAACGGACAGCGCCTGGCTTTTCAGGATGCACGACGCTTTGGCGGCATATGGTTGCTGAAGGATACCGAAATCTTTTTTAACCAACGCCTGGGCAAGGAACCCTTGGCGGATGATTTTACAGCTGCTTACCTCAAAAAGAGCCTTAAAGGGCGTAAAATACCTATAAAAACCTTTCTGCTCAACCAGCAGCCGGTTTGCGGTTTGGGAAATATTTATGTTGATGAAGCCTTGTTTGCTGCGGGAATCAGACCGGAGCGCATAGCTGATTCTTTGACCCCCCAAGAGGTTACCTCTCTGCACCGGGCGATTAGAAAGGTTTTACGAAATAGCATTGAACAGCGGGGAACTACTTTTCGCGACTACCGCGACGGCTTTAATCAAAAGGGCAATTTTCAAAACCATCTTAAGGTCTATGGCAAGGCTGGCAGCCCTTGCCCGG
>JAQUXM010000144.1 GCA_028692415.1 Syntrophomonadaceae bacterium
CGGGGCTGGTTGCAGAGGGGCGGGCAGACAGCTTGCTTTGACCAGCAGCCGGTAGACGCAGCTTCAACAGCCTTTGCCAATCTCGAAGCATACCGGGCTATTGGTGAAAAGGAATATTTGGAACTGGCATGGTTGGCTTACCAGTGGTACAAGGGACGAAATATTAATGGCATTTCTCTATATGACCCTGCTACCGGAGGCTGTTATGATGCCTTGACTCCCACCGGGGTAAATCTCAATCAAGGAGCTGAAGCTGTTTTATCCTTGCTTTTGACCGATATTCTTATGAAGAACATCGTTAGCCAGGATACTGATATTGAACTGACCTGCTGATTTATCATCCGTTGTCTTTTCTAATTTCATGGCCCATGCCGGCAGCAATCTCGCCAAGCATATAAAGCTACAAGCAGGCACCGAAAGTTTTCTACCCCTAACCCCTAACCCCTTACGCCTTACGCCTTACGCCTCACTATTTAACCTGAAGGCCTCGGGTAGCAAATCAGCCAGGGTAGCGGTGGCAACCCCTATGCTAGCGTCAGCAGCACCGTAGTAAACCAGGATTTCATCATCATCCTCCAGAATTTCCTTTTCACTTGCCGCTACCGCTCCACAGCTAAACACGACATTGGGTACCCAGGCCCCGCTAAGTCCAATCTCATAATCTTCTTCGGGTTCCAGAATAGGATTAGGGGAACGATAAATCACTTTTTCCGGGTTATGCAAGTCAACCAGAATAACCCCCAGACGGTAAACATAGTTATGATCCACACCATGATATATCAAGAGCCAGCCATATTTGGTTTTAAGTGGCTGGGCCCCTGCCCCGATCTTCAGAGAATCCCACATTCTTCCAGGCCGCGGCCCGATGATTATGGCATGGTTTTCCTTCAAAGGAAATTTAAGCTCTTTCATATAAGTAACCCAGATACTAGGTTCTATCCGATGGTAAATAACATACTTGCCATTGATTCTTTCCGGAAAAAGAATAGCATCTTTGTCCCAAATGTTTTTGAAGGCCAGGCCTTCTCTTTGCCAGCAGTCATATTTTCCACCCAGAAAATCTTTTACCTGGGTAGATGCACATGCTATCTGGGCTATATTACCATCATAGGCAGTGTACAGCATAATAATCCTATCCTCGATAATGATTAGACGGGGATCTTCACAACCCATTCTCTCCTCGGGGGTAGCCGGTGAAAAAATGGGATTTGGAAGTCGCTCAAGAATATGATAACCATCCGTGATAGCCAGCCCGATGTGGGAAATATCGTCATCCCCAACCGCTCGATAAAACAGATAAACCTTATCTTTTATGCGCAACGACCCCGGGTTTAAAACATACTTGGACTCCCACTCACTGGTTTCCAACGGTTCAAGGATGGGATTGCCTTCCCATCTTCTCAAGTGTTTACTGGGCTCATTGGTCGTTTCCTGTGCTACCACGGTTACGTCCTTGGGCCGGGCCGGCAGCAGGGTATCCAATAGATTTTGTTTGCTCTTCCCGGAAGGAATGAGCCTAAATACAATCTCCATTATTTCTTCTGCCTCATAACCCAGTTCCTGGTACAAAGCTTCCAGGAAGTCATGATTAAACCAGCGATTTTCGACACTGGTAGTTAGAGGGGTGGGAATTTTGCGCCCCCCTTTAAAACTATAACTTGCCCAACTCCAGGCCGTGCAGGTAAGGAATATTTCGTTCTCCAGCACCTGGCTGAGTCCATAGCCATCTGCCATCAGTTCAATAATCCGGGCCATTTCTTGGTCACCTTTTTCCTCCAGGCGTCCGGCTAAATAGCGTATCTTTTCAACCAGACTGCGATGATGGTAGTTTTCAAATATGGTATAAGCGCAAAAATCATCGCCCTTTTGCAATTCCAGTAAGGCATTACGAATTTTAAAGCCAATATTTTTACGCTCCAGTACATTTAGATTGAAAAGCCTCGAATAATTTTCCGCAATTGCCAAACGGCGTACGATACTGGTAAAATACCGTATTTTAGGATATTGGCCCCCCCGATCATCCTCCAGGTATTTGACGGTGATTCTGGCCGTAACCCGGTTAAGATAAGACAACCTGCCCTGCGACAATAGGCCGGGACGCAGTTCCTCTTTTAAAAAGAGGGGTTTGATCTCCACCCATTCCAGGCTTTCCGGTTTCAGATTATCCAGCAGCCATAAAAGCGTCTGGTCTGCATAACCCCGGCCCTCTACCAAATTCGCATAAGTAACTGCATCACGGGTATCCATGTTTTTTATTAAGTCAGCCGGTTTGTAATAAGCCAGCGGTATCATTATATTTACCGGCGGAAAGCGCACCAGCATCTCCCTTAAAAGATCGGCACTAATTGTGAACATGGAATGTTGTGGATACATGGCAAATAACCCGTTTACAAATTGCCGTAATCCCTGCTCACTGTGCAAATCACCGGGAAAAACCTCATCCAAAGTCTTTTCCAATTGCTGCATGTATTCTTCCACCCGGGCGGTAATCACTACAGCTTGGGCCTTACTATCCAGTCCCAAACCTTCCGTAATAAATTTATTGAATTTATTCTCATAGCGTTTGCGCAATTCCTTAAAGATATTGTCAGTGTTAACTATGCGTTGATCTTTACCCACAATCTTTTTGGGTATGACAATTGGTTTACCCGGAACATATTCCATATACCCCAGGGGAATGATCGGCGGCTTGGTTTGCTCTCTTTTATGCAGCCACTGCCGGGTTAATTCAGGTTTCAGCAGCCAGAATCGGCTAGTCAGATGCTGGCGAATCGCATCCATCTTGCCCACCATAATGGCATCTCTTTCCGGTTCACTCATAAACGATATACTCTGGCTGAAAGCCCTCATTTCCAAAGCATAACTGGCTACACGCCCGTTATAAAGCGCAGTAAGGGCAAAAAGAACATGCTCTGTTGCTTCATCTTCAAAAGCATAAGTCAGCAGAAAACAAAACATTGCCGATACCCACAATTGATCAGACATACAAAATTCCTCAGCCGGGCTGGTACCCAGCTTTTCAATTTCATTGTCATAGTCGCACTTTTTCAGGAGCTGGGCATATTTATTATTCAGTTCATTAAAATTTTGTAATAGTTCAGGAATTGGATAATTAATAAAATCCGGGCGATTGATCTCGCTGCGGGCTAATATATCAGCTACTTTAACTACCAGGCGGTCTTGCAGCCATATCGCAGTGTCCCGTTTCAGAGATTCAAAGATAATACACGCATTATCGCGGAAAATTCGGTTCCTGGTCGGCAGGCTATGAGGATTTATCACCCCGCCCATGTTTACTTCGCAAATCCGTTTATTCCAGCACAAAGCCCTGGTTAATAGCCAAAAATCGATCCCGTAACCCTGCAGTCTTTTCCCCCAGAAGCGCGCTTCATGTGCCAGTTCCGCAATTAAATCGTGGGAGATGGCATAAATTCCGCCCAGGGGATCGCCCACCCGGCAGCCATAAAATACTTCCAGAAAAGGTGCCGCCATCATATGGGCAATACTGTCAATGCCCAGGTGCCGGCGCAGACTGCCCAAAACCAGATCATACTGCCCCTGTATAGGGGTTAAGAGGCTTTCCAGCCATGCATCATCTATACCGGGTCCTTTTTCACTGGCCATATTGGCGCTAAAAAGCAGGAGGTCAGCTTCCAAATGTTCGCTTATTTCGATAATGGTCCTTACACTCATCCCCCGGCCACTTATTTCTGCTGGTAATAGATAATTTATTTGGGGATGCTTCAGTTCAAGCCTTTGAATGCAATTCAGAGTATCCTGTGCTTTGTGGTCGCCTATACATACAATCAATTGCCTTCGGCCAATCCAGGACTGCAGGACCTTATCAAGTGACTGCAAAACCAAAGCCAGCGTCTCTTTTTCATTATTAAACGGAATTCCAATAACCAGATCATAATTACTAAACTGGCCTAATTGCGGGGTTATTTGTTTTATCACCTCATCGAACTGACTTTCGGTATTATGATGGGTCAAATCCTTAGCCCCTCCTTTATTTAAAACATTCTTACATGGTCTCTAAATAATATGCGCATTTTCGGACTTTTATATTAGCAGCAGTTTTTTGCCAAGAACCGGCTGGCGTGCTCCTAATCTTCTTTAGGCACAAAAAAACATTCAGGGATCTTGTCGTTTTCCTGAATGTTTTAAGCATCGCAAGAAACTGCAGAGCAGTTTCTTGCGCACCGCTGCAACGAGGCGGGGATTAGAACCCGCCGCCTGTTTTATTTATAGGAACCGGCCGCTTGGCGGGGAACATCTTTTCGCCTCGTTATAAAAAATTTTTTCACACAACTTATTTAGGGGAAGTAGCATCATAGCCGCTTACAAAGCTTCCATTTCCTCAACCAGTTTCCCAAAATACTGCAGGGCTTTTTCCACTGGTTCCGGGGTGGTAAGATCAACCCCGGCTTTTTTCAATATATTTAAAGGATAATCCGAGCTTCCCGCCTTCAGAAATTCCAAATACCGGTCCACGGCCGGCTGTCCTGCCTCCAGAATCTGCTGCTTAATAGCCGTAGCGGCGGAAAAACCAGTGGCATATTTATAAACATAAAAAGCCGAATAAAAATGAGGAATGCGAGACCATTCCATATCTATTTCCTCATCCAGCACCACCTCAGGGCCATAATACAACCTGTTCAATTCCCGGTATATCTTGCTTAGTGCTTCGGGGGTAAGTGCTTGCCCCTTTTCCACCTCTTCATGGATGATTTTCTCAAACTCCGCAAACATGGTTTGCCGGTATACGGTTCCCCGAAATTGCTCCAGATAATGATTGATAAGAAAGATTTTTTCCTGCCGGTCCGTGCAATTTTTCAACATGTGGTCTATTAATAAAGATTCATTTACGGTTGAAGCCACTTCCGCGAGAAAGATCGTATATTGGCTGTAAACGGATGGCTGGTTCTTATTGGAATAGTAACTGTGCATGGAATGGCCCATTTCGTGCGCCAGGGTAAAGGCATCATCCAGCTTGTTGTCATAATTAAGCAACACATAAGGATGCGTTTCATAAGAGCCCCAGGAGTAGGCGCCGCTGGTCTTGCCTTCATTTTCATAGACATCTATCCAACCGCTGTTCATCCCATCCGTCAATTTACCCAAATAATCCGCACCCAACGGCTGAAGTCCTTGAATCACCAGTTCTTTGCCCCGTTCATAGGGTATTTCCATCCTGTACTCCGAGACCAGAGGGGTATAAATATCATACATATGCAGCTCATCAAGCTTAAGCATTCTTTTGCGCAGTTTCATATAACGGTACATATATTCCAAATTATTATGCACAGTTGCTATCAGCTGCTCATAAACCTCCCGGGAAACATTATCCTGATCGAGCGAAGCCTCTAAAGCTGAAGGATACTTGCGTACCCGGGCATAGAATATATCATTTTTCACACTGGAACTCAGGGTAGTGGCCAGGGTATTCTTCAGCTTGCCATAAGAACTGTATAGTGCTTTGAAAGTATCGATGCGAACGCGGCGGTCGCTGCTTTCCATAAATCTTCCATAACGGCCTTTGGTCAGCTCAACATCATTGCCTTCTTCATCTTTTATAATGGGAAACTTGATATCAGCATTGTTCAGCATCCCGAATATGTTTTTGGAGGCCAGTGACAAATCAGCCGTCATGGCCAGCAAGCGTTCTTCTTGCTGCGAAAGTATATGCTCCTTTTGCCTCATTAACTCATCAAAAAAGTGCCGGTAAAGTTGCAAATCCTTATTTTCATCTACAAAAGTATTTATTTTATCTTCGGGTATACTTATTATTTCAGGGACGATATAAGACGTCGTACTTCCGACCTGTATGCTTAATCCCTCGATTCGGTCAAACAGCGCCTGATAATGGGAATTGGCATTGTCCTCATCCCGGCGCATCCGGGCATAAACATAGAGTTTTTCCATCTTGCGTCCCAATTCATCAGATAAACGCAATACGTCTAATAGCTGG
>JAQUXM010000023.1:0-3177 GCA_028692415.1 Syntrophomonadaceae bacterium
CTGATACAAGGCGGTATATAATGGTATCCTGAGCACAAGAAAGGACGAATCAAAATATGAAAATCCTACTCATACTGCTTAGCATTCTTGCTGTTATACTGGTTGGGATATTTTTCTTGTGGCTAAGCATTGAACGCGCTGTTTTACCTCGCAAGGCAACCATTGCTTTCTGGAACCTGTCGGATTTACCGCTCATAAAAAAATGCGAAGGATACATATATGCCGCTCGCAGCGTCTGGTATCTCAAGCCCGCTTCCTGGGCCTGGTTTATGCGCCGTTATCGCTCCCGGGAATCCGGCGAAACTTATCATGGCAAGGTGATTTCCAAGAAAGATGCTTCAAAATTGATTAATCTTCAACAAGAAGTATTTCTGACTGATCTGGAGCATGTTGTTACTTATTCGATAGCCCGGGATATTGTATTGCAAAAGCCCATGCCCAGCCTGGCGGTTATAGATTGTCCCTGCCGGCAGCAAAAAAAAGACTACTGCAAGCCTCTAGATGTGTGTCTGGTAGTTGGCGAGCCATTTGTATCCTTTGCGGTTGAGCACCAGCCAGGCAAGGCCAGGAGGATTGAGGTTGCGGAAGCCTTGCAGATTCTCGATGCCGAGGAAAAAAGAGGCCATGTTCATACTGCCTGGTTCAAAGATGCGATGCATAATCGCTTCTATACCATATGCAACTGCTGCTCTTGCTGCTGTCTGGGAATGCAGTCATATTTTCGCGGGGTTCCGCGGCTGGTGCATTCGGGTTACCGCCCGGAACTGGATCCCAGTGAATGTGTGAATTGCGGAAACTGTATCCAAATTTGCCCTTTTAAGGCGCTTGGCGAAAGTGATGAGGTTCCAGATATAGATGAAGGCCGCTGCATGGGCTGTGGTTTATGCAGTTCCCACTGCCCCAAACAAGCAATTAACATGGTGCTGGCACCTGAACGAGGTATACCACTGGATATTGAGAAACTAATGATAAGTGAGGAGTAAGGTTTAGGAACTTCTACGCTTCAATCTTCACCCTTAACACCTCACTAGTTTTTACCTAGCTTGAGGCTACCCCGCCGGAAACAATAAAGGTCATAACTTCAGAACTGTTGGCATTAAGAACTTGGACCTGTTCGCGGGGAAAAACCAGCAGGTTGCCCGCGAAATTATAGGACTGGGGCAGGTAAACCGCTACATATTCAGGAAGATCAAAACTAGCCAAGCTATCACAGGTTACAAATCCCAATGCATGAGCATGGGAATCAGATGAAAGCCTTACGATAACCGGCTGGCTGAAGGTTTTTTTGTCGCCAAAAAAGGCGTTGATAAGATCCTTGATGGAGGAGTAAAGCAGCTTCACCAGCGGAAGACGATTTAAGAGCTTGTCCATCAGGAATAGAAACTTGCGGGTTATGAAGTTGGAAACCAGCATGCCAATCAGGGTAATCAAAGCAATGGTCGCGATAAAACCAACCCCGGGTATGATGCCAATCCCCGGTAAAGGTATTTTTAAAAGGCTGTCGATTTTAACGAAGACAATATAAAAGATATATAGTGTTAAAACAATCGGTACAATAAATATCAACCCGTTGAGAAAATAGCGGCCTAATTTCTTCATATAGCTTCCCCCATTTGTTATGATTATGTTGATTTTTACGCTTATCTATACTGATGTTCGGCCCTCCCGCCTTACCCCTAACGCCTTACTACTAGTATATATTACCATAGGCTGGTTCAAAATACCTTTGCCAGTTGCGATATTCATTCATCGATATTAGCAAAAGCCTTAATGCAAACGTTGGCATTATCCCAGGTATCAGCCGGCTCCTCCCAGTTGCGGCCATTTCTGCTGATGAAACTTTGTCCCTGGCTTGAAGAAGCCTTACTGCTGTAGCCCGGGATGGCCATTTCCAATGGTATTGGATAATTGTAACCGGGAGTCGTCAAGCGCACTAATACTGAGAATTTAAGGTCCTTGCTCAAGGTATAAGGTTTCTTGAATACTTTGGTATAATATCCTGGCTCCGCTATAACGCCGCTCAGATTTTTAACGCGTACTCCGCTGCGGGGATTTCCGTTTTGGGGATTTGTATATACCATTAGTTGATAATCTGCATTTGGTGAACCAACATACCAGCTGACGGCTGCTAAAGTCTCCTTGTTTTCTGCCGTAAACACATTGCCAAACCATGCACTGGGACTGTTGTAACCAGCGGAAGCGACCCATCCCAAAGGGTCATATTGATGTACAACACCGTAGTTGTTCGGGTCTTCAGCATTGTTAAATAATACATTATTGCTGCCTATCCGCGAATCATAGTAAGAGATATAGAAATACCCCTTATCACCCCAGGAGCTTCCCCAGCTATTGCGCCCGATATATGCTCCCTTACCGGCCGGGGGATTTATAAATTTATTCCGGTCATAGTTGTCATCCCATCCCACCAAGCATATAGCATGATTGGAAAACGAAGTTCCGCGGTAATAATAACTGTAGTTATCTGGGTTGTAACTGGCGTCGTCATAAAACATGGAGGTAAATACGGCGCCATAGTTGACCAAAGCCTTTTTAATATTGTTATTATCCAAGGCCCCATTTCGATCAGGAATGTATACTGCCTGCTGAATATGTTTACGGGGATTATATTCGGAGCAGGATGCATTAAATGCGTCATAGGGATCTTCCGCTTCTAAAACCGGACCATTCCAGCGTGCTAAATAAGCGGTCGAGATAAATTGGTTCCCGCCTCCATCGGGCTGACGGTCATAACCTTCCGGGCAATTCTCGCTCATTAAGTTTTTCATATTATTTTCAGAGAAATTCCATTCTTGTTGGGGCAGAAGATAGGACTCCAATGAGCCATACGTGGCAAAGGCCCAACAGGTTCCAGCAGCTCCTTGATCCTGTATGGGACTGAGTTTGCCTTCCTTGCGTAAATCGAAATTTGGTAAAAAAGCCAGTGGTTTATTAGCTTGAAACAGGGTTTTTCCTTTGAGATGCGACAAATTAAGCGGAGGTGGTATAAAACCAGGCTTTCGACCCTGAATCAGCAGGAGATCTGCTTCCTGCTTTGATTGAAATACCGTATAATTCTGAAAATCCGGATTAACCGGGGCCAGTTTCACTTTACTCGAGAATAGCCGTTTCCTTTTAGGCAAAAAGACTCCTCCTTTAAGGTAAGGGGACACACCCCTT
>JAQUXM010000023.1:3277-28582 GCA_028692415.1 Syntrophomonadaceae bacterium
TTCATAATTTTGATTTAAATATAGTATCAAAATCGAAAAATATTCCATATTTCCAGCTTGTATCCCTTAATTTAATACTTTAAAGCGAATAATTTGAGTCAAAAGATTAAAGCTATTAGAAACAGCCGAAAAGGAGCTTGAGCTTGAAAACATTATGGAAAGGTGCAGTTAGTTTTGGATTGGTAAACATACCTGTGAGTATGTATACCGCCACTCAGAGTAAAGACTTGAAGTTTAATTATTTGCACCGGGAATGTATGTCCCCGATAAAATACCAAAAATATTGTCCGCGATGCGAAAAGGAAATTAGCAGTGATGAAATAGTTAGAGGGTACGAATATGCAAAGGGCAATTATGTGGTAATAAATGAAGAAGATTTGGAACGTATTCCGCACGAAAGTACGAAAACTATAGATATACTGGATTTTGTAAATTTGGAACAGGTTGACCCGGTATTCTTTGATAAAACTTATTACCTGGAGTCATCACCGGGTGGAGAAAAAGCTTATGCGCTGATCGTGGAAGCTATGAAAAAAACCAAAAAAATTGCCATAGCCAAAGTTCTTATTCGTTCCAAGGAGTCACTGGCTGCTTTAAGAGTCAAGGACAATTATCTGTTAATGGAAACCATTTTTTATCCCGATGAAATCCGCTCCCCTGCTTCCTTGAATTCCGGGATAGACAGGTCCAGGCTGCATGAAAACGAATTAAAAATGGCAGTCAGTCTGATTGAAAACCTGTCTACTAATTTTGAACCGTCGAACTACCAGGACAACTACCGGCAGGCCTTGTGGCAGATGATAGAAGCCAAGATCGCGGGGCAAGAAATAGTAGCACCCGAGCCTGTTGCCGCAACTGGCAGAGTAGTTGATTTAATGGAAGCATTAAAGGCAAGTGTAAAATTGGCCGAGGATAACCGGAAGGAAAGCCGCAAACAAAGTAAGACACCGAGAAAAAAAGTGGGAAGCGGAGTTTAAATTGGCTGAAGATGATAAACACGTTTTTTAGAAGGGAATAAGTTGTGGTAAAAACAATTAACGCAGAAGTGGGCGGCAGGATAATCCCTCTGGGCAATTTGGATAAAATCTTTTGGCCGTTCGAGGGCTATAGTAAAAATGATCTTATCCAGTACTATTCCCAAATTTCTCCTTACATATTGAAATACCTGCAAGACCGTCCCCTGGTCTTTGTACGATATCCGAATGGTATCAATGCGAAGCATTTTTATCAGAAGAATGCCCCTGCCAATATACCCGATTGGTTTAATACTTTTGAATGGGAAAATGCCGAAGGAAAGGAGACCAGGTTTCTTCTGGTGGCAGAGCAGGCTGCACTGGTATGGTTGGCTAATCAAGCTTGCGTAGAAATTCATCCCTGGTTATCAAGCATTAATTCTATAAACAATCCGGATTTTGTAGTATTTGACCTAGACCCTTCGGGGGACAATACTTTTGCTGAAGTTGTAAAAATCGCTTTGCTAATCAAGAAATTGCTGGCAGATATAAATCTGCAAACCTGGGTCAAGACCTCGGGGGCCACCGGCTTGCATATATACCTGCCCATAATCAATCATTACAGCTACGAGGAAATAAGAACATTTGCCGGAAAAGTTGCGGGTATTGTTAATTCTGTAATACCAGAACTGACAACGATAGAAAGAAAGGTAGCAAGCCGGGGGAAAAGGATTTATATTGATTACCTGCAGAATGTGAGGGGCCAGACTATCTGCGCTCCTTACAGTGTGAGAGCGGTAGATGGGGCCCTAGTTTCGACCCCAATAAGATGGGAAGAAATTGAGGAAATATCGCCACAGTTATTCAATATCAAGAATATCCAATCCCGTTTGAATAAAACCGGAGATATCTTTGAAGCAGTTTTAACTGAAAAACAGGATATTGCTGCAGCAATGAACGAACTTGGCATCACTCCAGTACTCAAACATTAACTGGGAAAGCATCGCCATATACTGCTTTCCAATGATTATTTGCCTTGTAGGTTTCCCCTTCTTTTTCGAAGTTATTGGCTTTTACGACTTCTTTATAGGATATGTCAGCCTGGGCACCAAAATCCGCTGTACTGGGCAACTGCCGGTTACTACCTTTAGCGTACCAATGCAACTGGTCTTTTCGAAGACTGGAAAGATATTCTAAAAAGTCCTGGGTCATATCCCCATATACAGCATATGATTTAGTATTGTCTTCCCACTCCTCCATGAAGCTCAAGACCAGAGTGTCCAGCAGCATTCCGGATATAGGCACATTATGTAAAGCCTTCCAGGCCCGCATCATTTTAGCCAGATGTTTGATTTTACCATTGTATTTAAAATTTGCTTCATCTACAACCTCAATCTCCCTGATGGGGTTGAAGTTTACCCATGTGCCGTCATTATGAATATCGGGATAGGTATAGTTCTTTTTAGCATTAAGAAAACTGGGTATAAACTCAAAAGTTATTTCATGGGAAAAAGGAATGATTAAATGCCCCTCATCATTGATTTTGGCCAAAGGATAGTGCTTCACTAAAAAATCTCTAACCTGTCTTAAAAGAAATTGCTGTCCATTGCCTGGCAGTGTATCATATTGCTTAAATAATGCAGGGGGCAAAACCGCTAGCAGATTTATATTCTTTACTCCTTTGATAGCCGTACCTCTGCCATATGATCCGATATAATGAACATTTTTGATATCGGAGGTAATATACCAGTATTTAAGATTAAAATGCTTGGTCATTTCTTTGACGCGATTTTGTATTTGGTTTTGATCCTCAATATTCAAATTATTTATAAAGACTCTAAACTTGTCGGACAAGCTAACTATTTTTTGACTCACACTTATACCCTCCCTGCATTATATATTATATTTTTCCATATGGTATCGCAAGGAGTTTTCCTATAGTTGGTATTGTTTAAACTGTCAGAGATTAAAATGATTGAGTTGATAAATCCGGGCCAATTTTAGCTGGACACTTCAACATCTCTTTTTCTGGATTTATCTTTTTGATCTTTTATGAGTGTAACCGAAGTGGAATTAAACATGGCAAACACCTCATCACCTTCTTTTAAAGCCATGTCGTTGGCTGCGCCGCTAGTAATGGTAGCGATAAGCGGACGGTCGCCGATATCTAGTATTACTTCCGTCATATCTTGCCCTGCTTCAACCTTCATGATTTTGCCTGCTAGTTTATTCGGATCGCTTATTCTCATGATGATATCCTCCAAATAATTATATTTGCTGTAGCTGCCGTTTAAAAGAATGCATTACCAGCTTGTGCAAAAATTAATAAGTTTACTCGCGGTAAATATTTTTAGTAATTAAAGGTTCATTAAATACGAACGAGAATAATAACCATAAGCTTAAAAGAAAAATAATTATTTTACGTCTAAACGGACCCTATCAAGCTAATTTTAGAAAGATACGAGCGGAGGGATAAAATGTCCAAAGAACTTGATCTATTGGTTGATATGCTGGTCAAATCAAAAAATACCGTGATAGTAACCGGAGCCGGTATAAGTACTGAGGCAGGTATACCGGATTTTCGAGGAGAGAACGGGGTCTATCGTAAATTGGGTGAAAACCGGGTTATGGGAATTATCAATATTGATTTCTTTCGCCAGAACCCGCATGATTTCTATTCTTTTTACCGGCAATATTTCATGTTCCCCGCTGTGGAACCTGGCAAAGCCCATTATATGCTGGCCGAAATGGAGACAAAAGGTTATGCCAAGGCCATTGTCACTCAGAATATTGACAATCTGCATCAAAAAGCCGGTAGTAAACAGGTAATACCCGTTCATGGAAATTGTGAACGTTTTATCTGTACTGCACGTCATTGTCAAAAGAGTTATGATAGCAGCTATGTTAAAGACAGCCCTGAAATAATTCCCTATTGTTCATCCTGCGGGGGTATATTGAAGCCGGATGTGGTGCTTTTTGGTGAGCAGATTTACAATTATATTGATGCCCGGGAGAGAATATTGGAAGCCAGATTGCTTATCGTTATAGGTTCTTCCCTAACGGTATATCCCTTGGCCGGGTTCGTTAAGGAGTTCAGTACTTTTACGCAGGATATGGTAATTATCAATAAGGGGCGAACCCAACTTGATCATGCTGCAGTTCTCAAAATAGATTCCGGGAATACGGGTGACTTTTTGGAGCAAATAGTTCAAAGACTATAACGAGATGGAAAGATGTCCCGCACTGCTTAAAGATGATTAACAATTAATATAACTAATACCACAATGTGTAAAAATTATAACCATAATATGACATGTATGCAGTCAATAATCTTTAAGTTAAATATTGACCAACCTGCATTTTCAATGGTATCGTTTATTTATAGAAACATAGGAAAGATCAGGTTAACCAGGATTAATTTTGGGGAGGAGTGTACAAATGAGATTATTAACTCGTTCAGATTTTGATGGATTAATTTGTGCAGTACTGTTAAAAGAGGCCGGCGTTATTGATAGTTGGAAGTTCGTTCATCCCAAAGATATGCAGGACGGTATTGTCGAAGTAAGTCAAAATGATGTCCTGGCTAATGTGCCTTTTGTTTCAGGATGTGGCTTATGGTTTGATCATCATTCAAGTGAACAGGAAAGGCTTGAAATGAAGGATCAATACCAAGGCGATAGCCGCATGGCTCCCAGTGCTGCCCGTATTATATATGAATATTATGGAGGCGCTGAAAAATATCCTGGATATGAGGAAATGATGTTGGGCGTTGATAAGGCTGATTCAGGCCAACTTACGGTTGATGAGGTTTTAAATCCCCAGCGCTGGATACTTCTGTCCTTTATTATGGACCCCCGAACTGGATTGGGACGGTTTCAGGATTACCGGATTAGTAATTACCAGTTAATGGAAGAACTAATCGATCACTGTCGCCAACTGCCGATAGACAAAATTCTCGAACTGCCCGATGTGAAGGAAAGGGTTCTTCGTTATTTTGAGCAGGATAGACTATTCCGGGATATGCTGCAGAAGTATTCGCATACGGAAGGAAATGTAATCGTTACTGATCTACGTGATGTTTCCACTATATATACCGGAAACCGTTTTGTTATCTATTCCCTATTCCCCGCCCAGAACATTTCAGTCTGGGTAATTGATGGGAGAAACAAACAAAATTGTGTCTTTTCGGTTGGCCACAGTATAATCAATCGCAGTTCTCAGACTGATGTGGGTTCCCTGCTTTTGAAATATGGCGGTGGTGGGCATCGCAAAGTGGGTACCTGTCAGGTGCCTTATGATGATGCGGAACCAAGCCTGAAAGCAATCATCGCTCAATTAAGAGAGGACGGCTAATATCTAATAGCCGGTTAAAAAGATTCGCTGGCATAATAAAGAAATAACACAATATAAAAAGCCCGCTCAAATATGCGGGCTTTTCTCATGCCTTGATCTTCACTCCGGTCATCGGTCTGGTGCTTCCAGTTTTTATCTGCAATCACAATTAATCCTGAGTATCAGCCTCTTGAGTTCGTAGCAAACCGAGGAAATGATTTAGTATGCGTGCAGTTAGCCCCCAGATTACTTCATTATTCCAGAGGTAAAAATACTGTGGTACTTTTGCTTTCCGGAACGGGTAATCTTTGCCATTGGGGATAAGGTCATACGGATAGCCCTCAGGTAAGATTAGTTTTAGCTCCAGCCTGGCCTTGGGTGGCTTGACATTTAGTAAATATTCCAGAGGAACCTGGAAAACATATTCAACCTCATCGGAGTTGGGTTTGATTTTATCGATGTTCTTAAGATAAGCTGCAAATGGATATACAATCACATTGAATGGGCTTACAAAATAATCCAAAGGACCCAGTATTTCGATATCATCCGGGTCCAGCCCCAGTTCCTCACAGCTTTCCCTAATGGCTGCATTCATGGCCCCGTCATCGCTGATCTCAATCCCTCCGCCGGGAAAACATACTTCCCCAGGTTGTATATTTAAACTTGCGGAGCGCTTTTCAAATAATACGAAGATTTCCCCTTCTTGCTTAATCAGAGGCAACAAAACTGCTGACTTATAATAATCTACATAACCCAGGATTTGGGACTGCCGTCCGGCAATAGCAGATATTTTATCTTCAAGCATTCGATCTGCGCTTCTCCTTCCCTTGGCTTAGACCGCATTAGAATTTGGGAACCCTGAAATTACTAATCATTAGCAATGCGAGAATAAAAATACACAGAAATATAACAATTGGAGCAATCATATTGGCCAGCAAAGATAGTACTGCCAGCAATAAACCGGCTATGGTAATCGGAACCCCGATAAAGTAATCATGAATATTTAACACATTAAAACGAGCCAGGCGAAGTGCTCCGCAAACAATAAAGAACATAGCCGCCAGTAAACCAAACAAGTGAAACTCTGCACCTATAACCTGAGCATAAAGCAGGACAGCAGGTGCGACACCAAAAGAAACCAAATCACAAAGAGAGTCAAGCTCCTTGCCCAGTTCAGATGTTGAGCCTAACTTGCGGGCTATTTTACCATCCATGCCATCCATTATAACTGCGCCTAATATAAGTATTCCCGCCAAGCGATAATTCTGATTCTGTGCTAATATAATAGCACCTGAACCCAACATCAAATTCATTAGAGTTAATGCATTGGCACAGCTTTTAGTAACCAAATCAAGCAATTATTATCTTCCCTTCCAATCAAATACCGGTAATTGCTTTATCAATAAGAATTCCCCCTGCTTATTTAATTTCGATAAGCTCTGCGATAAACCCTTTTTTGCAGAGTATTTTAATAAATTTCCTTATATCATGAAGAATAATGTATTTAAAAGCTCCGGTAGCTAGATGTCTTAATCTATTGTATTATAGAAATTAGTTCTGATAATGGTAAATGCCACATTTTATTACAGACAAAATACCAATTAATACACAAGAATGCAATTTGAATAATCTGTAGAACTGGAATAGTGTCATAAACATATGTTTTTTAACAATGGTATATTGGTTTAATTGCTGAATATAATCGGATATATTCGCATAAACATATGTTTAGCATATGTTTATATTAACTTGCTAATACTGCAAGATATGATTTGGAGGTGAAGTAATGATTGCCCGCCCAAGAGTTCTACTAATCGACAATCAGAAGTCGGTATGGGAATATCTTAAGGAACCATTGGAGGCAGAGGGCTACGATCTGTTTAATGCTAAAAGCATCGATGGGTTTCACAATGAACTTTTATTCAATCCTCCTGATATTATTCTGCTGTCACTTACGGTGCCGGAAAGTGCCAGTAATGAGATACTTGCTTATCTAAAATCTCATGAAAACACCGAAAAAATCCCAGTTATAGCAGTGATTAACCGGAACAATATTGAAGAAGGAATAAAAGGCCTGGAAGCAGGCGCAGTAGATTATATTGGCAAACCTTTTTACTTGCGGGAGGTTGTTGCCAAGCTGAGAATTCACCTGAGGCTTAGGGAGTATGAAGAAAAGCTAATCAGAAAAAATCAGGAGTTGGAGAAATATTCTGCCATACTGCTCGAATTTAATGCTAAATTGGAGGAACTGGCACGCCGGGATGAATTAACTCAGATTTGGAACCGCCGCGCTTTTAACGAGCAGATTGCGCAACTGAATAATTATTCCCAGCGCTATGCGAGACCATACAGCATACTAATCATAGATTTGGATCATTTCAAAAAATATAATGACCTCTATGGTCATCAAGCAGGTGATTTTGTACTTAAGACGGTTGCTGAATCTATAGAAAAAACCTGTCGTTTGACCGATTTCGTAGCTCGCTACGGAGGCGAGGAAATTATGGTATTGCTTCCCGAAACCGGCGAAGAAGAGGCGGTAAAAATAGCGGAACGGATTATTGATTCCGTTCGAAAATTAAATATAAAACATGAAAATAATGATAATATTGGCATAATTACGGTAAGTATTGGATTGGCCACTTATTTGCCCGGCTCTCAAGATGATGAGGAAGGTTGGGAGAAATTACTTAAACGGGCTGATGATGCACTTTACCGGGCCAAGGAAACCGGGCGTAACCGCTTATGCAGGCAATAGCGGGTAAAATATATAGGGAGGAGTTATTTTAAGTTGTCTTTACTTTATAACCAGCAAGAAATTGCGGTTTATAAAAAGGGTCAAATATCAAGTGAAATTGATAATCTGGTAATTGAGATGCCCTTGACCGTTTTAATTAATGGAAAAGAAATCGCAACGCTTAGCTGCTCCCCTGGAGCTTCCCTGGAACTGGGCACAGGTTATCTGATTAACGAAGGATGGCTGCAATCCCCTGAGCAGATCAAAAATATTAAAGCTGATGAAGAAAAAGGCATGTTCTGGCTGGAAAGCTTTGCGCAGCTGAGCCCGGATGCTGATCCCCATGGCCGTTATATAAGCGAAACCGGGGATAAATCAAAACCTGTTCCTTATTTTAATAAAGATGCCCGGCAAATTAAACCGGTGGATTCCGTTGCCCGCTTCAAGGCATCGCATCTTCTGCGGCTTATTGAGCTATTGGAGGACGAATCCCAGACCTTTCAGCTGACCGGGGGGGTGCATAGCGCAGCGCTGGGAGATGACCATGGTCTTATCACCCGCTATGAGGATATCGGCCGGCATAATGCGGTAGATAAGGTTATAGGTTATGCTTTTTTGAATCATATTCCCCTTCATGACAAGTGTCTGGTTTTAAGTGGGCGGGTAGCGACCGAAATACTGGTCAAGGTTGCCCGAAACGGCATTCCCCTGTTGTTGTCCCGTTCCGCCGCTATGCACTTGGCCGTTCAACTTGCTCAGGAATGGAATGTTTGTGTAGTCGGCTTTACGCGCAACCAGCGTTTCAATATTTACAGTCATCGCGAAAGGATTTTAATTTAATTTGGATAGAGGTTTTATTTTATTGATTATAGGATTATAATGTCTTTAAATAATTGTATACTTCGATGGGTCCCTGCTAATAAGGTAAGGAACTGAGTTAAAGGGGGCGGAAGATAAGCCTATGGTAGTGCTTATTCCGTGCTATGTCAGTCCGGGATAAGTGCTTTTGTTTTATAGGTTAGCTAAGAACCCTAAGATCGGCTTGGACATTTTTTCAATAAGGGGACCCACCCGCAAGCAGCAATGTCGTTATTGAATAAAAAGATGTAAAGGTTGGGCAAGGTGGAAGGGGGTAAAATGCAGAACAAACGTTTGGGGGTAATTGGAATAGTAGTGGAGGATCGCCAGGCAGTTCCCATGGTGAATGAGATACTAAGCAGATATGCGGAGATAATCATTGGCCGGATGGGTCTTCCCTACCGCGAAAAGGAACTAGCAGTTATCTCATTGATTGTTGATGGAAGCACGGATGAAATTGGTGCGCTCACCGGCAAATTGGGCAACCTTTCTGGAGTTACGGTAAAAAGTGCCCTTGCCAAAGCCTAGATGGTTTTTAACAAATAAATAGGCAACCCTGATAATGAGGTTAAATCTGAATTAAAGGGGTCAGGATAGACTTTAACTATGTTATCTTGTACCGCTTACTCTAATCAGGGTAAGCGGTTTTTGTATTCTGACAAGGCCAAATAGAGCTAATGGGGACATTCCCCGAGGGAAGGCCCAGACCAATAAGCTTAACAGGTATTAGCAATAAAAGCAGTTGAGAACTAAATCAGAGTAATAAAGGGGTGTGTCCCCTTACACCAAAATGGGGACATTCCCCGAGGGAAGGCCCCGGACCAATAAGCTTAACAGATATTAGCAATAAAAGCAGTTGAGAACTAAATCCGAGTAAAAAAGGGGTGTGTCCCCTTACATTAAAAGGAGGCTAAATGATGGAAGCAGTATCGGTAAAAAAGTGGATGGATAACGTTATCAAACCTGAAGAAGTGGAAAAGTTCAGGAAGAATGGCAAGGATTTTATTAATGAAACTTCTATTCAGGAGAAGTTGATGGCCAATAAACAGCCTGAAAAACAGCGGATTCGTGAAATAATTGCTAAAGCTCTGGAGCTTAACCGCCTTAATCCTGATGAAACCGCAGCATTGCTTAATTGTACTGATGAAGAACTATGGCAGGAAATGTACGCGGCTGGTCTTAAAATTAAACAAAAGGTCTACGGAAGAAGAATTGTTACTTTTGCACCGCTGTATATCAGCAATTACTGTGTAAATAATTGTGTTTACTGCGGATATCGCATCGGCAACCAGGAGACAACTCGAAAAAGAATGAGCATGGAGGAACTGGCCGCTGAGATCAAAGCTCTGATCAGCAAGGGCCATAAACGCTTGATTATGGTTTATGGCGAGCATCCCCAGTCGGATGTCCATTATATAGCAGAAACCCTCCAGGTAGCGTATTCAACCAAAGAAGGCAATGGAGAAATTCGCCGCGCCAACGTAAATGCTGCCCCCCTTGCGATAGACGATTATAAGATTCTCAGAGATGTTGGAATCGGAACATTCCAGGTATTCCAGGAGACCTACCATCGCCCCACCTACCAGAGGCTGCATCCCAGTGGTCTCAAAGCTGACTACGCCTGGAGATTATATTCACTCCACCGGGCTATGGAAGCCGGTGTGGATGATGTAGGGATCGGAGCCTTATTTGGCCTCTATGACTGGAAATATGATGTTATGGGACTGCTTATGCACACTATTGACCTGGAAGAGAGATTTGGCGGGGTGGGTCCCCATACCATATCCTTCCCGCGGCTGCAACCGGCGGTAAATACGCCTTTTGTAGAAGAAGACCCATACCTGGTCAGAGATGATATATTCAAAAAACTGGTTACCGTGATCCGGCTTTCAGTCCCCTATACCGGCATGATACTTACGGCCCGTGAGAATGCTGCTATCAGAAACGATGTAATAAATGTAGGCTGTACACAAATTGACGCTGGCTCCAATATCGGTATTGGTGGTTACAGCGAGGAGACCCTGGATTATAACCGCCAGCAGTTTATTCTGGGGGATAACCGCAGCCTGGATGAAGCTATAAGGGATATGGCCAAGTTAGGCTATATAACCTCCTTTTGCACCGCCGGCTATCGCTGTGGCCGCACTGGAAATTATTTCATGGAGATAGCGCAAAAAGGCAAGGTTCACAACTTGTGCATGCCCAATGCGATTCTAACTTTTAAAGAGTACCTTTTGGACTATGCGAGCGATGAAACCCGAAATGAGGCTGAATTCTTGATAGAGCAGGAACTGGCCGCTCTGCCCAGCGAGCAGGTAAGAAAATCAGTAAGCGAGATGCTGAATCGTATCGAAAACGGAGCAAGGGATTTATTCCTATAAGACCAATCCTTGGTGGAAAGTGAGGATAATAGTGAAGAATTTGCAAATAAACTATGCGTTTTGGTGTGAACAACATCCCCAATCACCTGCTGAAGAACATATAGCGTTTTTTCATCAGGAACTGCTCCAGTTGTATCCCGGTTTATTGCTTCGATGGGCAAAAATATTTGGCAGCCGCTGGGCATATTTCTATGGAAACAGCAGGGAAGTTGCCTTAAATACCGTGAAAACGACATTAAAGCCGGAATATGGAATATGCATCGATAATCCGGATATGCTAGGCACTATCGAACTTGAAAGACTAGTTATAAAGCTCAAGGAGTGTTTTATCAATGTTCCAGTATTCTGAGCAAAATATCTTGGATATCTTTAAAAATCAAGATGAAAATGATTTTCAGCGTTTGCTGGATACGGCCAACCACTACCGGATTAAAAACCTGGGTAATACCGTATATTTGCGAGGATTAATTGAGTATTCCAATTATTGTGACCGCAATTGTTTTTATTGTGGAATAAGAAATGACAACAAGAAAATCCAGCGTTATCGCCTGTCCAGTGAGGAAATAATCGCTATTGCCATGGAAGCATATAAACAGGGCTATCATTCATTAGCCATACAGGGTGGCGAGTTTGAGGATCAACGTGAAGTTGATTATATGGCCGGAGTAGTAAGCAAGATTAAAGACTTAAGTGGAGCCAGTAGCTATGGGAGTATGGGCATTACCCTGAGTATTGGTGAACTCAGCTACCAGCAATACCTTAAGCTGTGGGAAGCCGGGGCACATCGATATTTACTTCGTATAGAAAGCTCTGACGAGGCATTATTCAAAAAAATCCACCCCCCTTCCCAAAGCTACCATAAGCGTTTGGATTGCCTGGAGGCTCTGAAAGACATTGGTTTTCAGGTGGGAACCGGGGTAATGATTGGGCTGCCGGGGCAGAATTATGAACACCTGGTTCAGGATCTGCGATTTTTTATGGAACGGGATATTGATATGCTGGGTATGGGACCTTATATAGCTCACCCCGCTACTCCCCTGTTTAAAAGGAAAAAGAAGAGCAATGATATTGACCCTTATACCAGCAGTATAAAAATGATGGCACTGGCGCGGTTACTGATGCCTGATATAAACATGGTAGCTTCCACCGCTATACAGAGCCTTCATTCCGATGGTCTTAAGCTGGCCTTGAGAGCCGGTGCCAATATCGTCATGCCGGTGTTGACTCCCGAAGCATGCCGTTCGGATTATAATCTTTATACCAACAAAGAATACAAGAGTCTGGAAAAGCTGAGCGGCGAAATCATAAGCAGCGGACTGCAGCTCAACTACTGGAAATGGGGAGATTCGCTTCATTATTATCGCCGTAAAGGTCTATCCTATCCAGTCAATATATAACCAGGTTAAAAGATCTCCCCCGCTAAGCGGCCGGGTTCCTAACAAAACAGATGGCTGGTTATAATACCCTGCCTCGTTGCAGTGGTTCGGAAGAAACTGCTCCGCAGTTTCTTCCGATGCTTACACAATACTTATCAAAAGGCCATATCCCCTTATTAACAAGGGGATATGGCCTTTAATTAGTCATTTTTGTTAAATTTTTTTACTATAATATTATTGCCTTTCCGGTGAGTTAATGCATGAAAAATAATTTGCAATTTGCTATTTAAAACTAGATGCAATTAAATAAAGCTTATGTAATAATAATGAAAAGAAACCCTGGAAAATGGTTTGTGATAAAAGTATTAAAATCCAAATAATTTTTTGGTGATTATTAACATAGGTGTTGGAGGACAGTTTTAAGCATTTGTTATTTTGAATATCTTATCTTATTAATCTACTATTATAATGAGGAGAAAGATCTCCCCCGCTAAGCGGTCAGGTTGCTATTATTAAAACAGGCGGCGGGTGCTAATCCCTCGTCTCGTTGCAGCGGTGTGTTAAAACTACTCCGCAGTTTCTTCCGATGCTTAAAGCTGGAACTCTAAATTTGATTCCAGTTGCAATTTTTAAAAGGAAGGAGGGGTAATGTAAATGGGTTATACGGATATTATTGCCAGGTATTCGGACAAGCCAGGTGGATTAATTGAAGCATTTCATGCTGTACAAAAAGAATTAAGCTACCTACCTGAAGAAGTTATAGTGGAAGCTGCCCGGATTTTTAACGTTCCTGTTGCTCAAGCCTATGGAGTAGCCAGTTTTTATTCCATGTTCTCCACCAAAGCCCGGGGTAAGAACATTATTAGAATTTGTGAAAGTGCTCCCTGTCACGTGGCTGGTGCCGCTGAAGTCGTTGCCGCAATTGAAGCTGAACTGGGTATCAAAGCCGGAGAATCTACAGCAGACGGTTCTTTTGCTTTAGAGCTCACCGAGTGTGTCGGGCAATGCCAGGCTACACCAGTAATCACCATTAACGGTAAGGCTTATCTGGATGTAAATCCCGCCAAGATCAGAGAAATTTTGGCTGAGTACAAGTAACAAAAGATTTCGGAACTATATAATAATGTTCAATTACTCTCGGAAAGGAGGACATATTGATGGCCGAAGAAATGCGTATTGTACTGCGTAACTACGGTAAAATTGACCCGCTTAAAATTGAAGACTACTTGGCTCAAGGCGGGTATAAAGCTTTGGAAAAGGCACGTAGTATGGGTCAGGCAGCGCTGATAGACGATGTTAAGAAATCAAATTTGAGAGGCCGTGGAGGTGCAGGTTTCAACTGCGGTATGAAATGGTCATTTGCCGCCTCGGCAACAGCCGATCAAAAATATGTAATCTGTAATGCTGATGAAGGCGAACCCGGCACATATAAAGACCGGTTGATAATGGAAAATGATCCCCAATCACTGCTGGAAGGTATGGCAATTTGCGCCTATGCCATTGGAGCCAACCAAGGGTACATTTACTGTCGCGGTGAATATCCCCAGGTTATCGAAATTCTCAACCAGGCCATAGATCAGGCGAAAGCCCAAGGATTATTAGGAGATTTTGACATTGAGGTGCGCAGCGGAGCCGGAGCTTATGTTTGCGGTGAAGAAACGGCACTTATCGAATCAATTGAGGGCAGCCGGGGCGAGCCCCGCTTTAAACCCCCCTTCCCGCCCGTTCAGGGATTATGGGCCAAGCCGACTATTGTCAACAATGTTGAAACCTTCGCCAACATTCCGGTTATCGTGGATAAAGGCGGAGCGTGGTATGCTGATATCGGCAATCCCGCCTATCCTGGCACCAAAGTATTCACCCTTACCGGTGATGTGAACAACCGGACTTTCTTTGAAGTTCCAACCGATACGACCATCAGAGCACTGGTATTCAAATTTGGCGGCGGCATCCGCGGCGGCAAGAAGTTTAAGGCGGTGCAAATCGGCGGTACTTCTGGAGCTTTCATTCCCGAGTCTCTGCTGGATACTCAGGTAGCCTTTGATGCCATGTCAGCTATTGGAGCTACCCTAGGTTCGGGAGCGACATTTGTTCTGGACGAAACCCGTGATCTGGTTGATGTTTCCACCAGAATAGCAAAATTCTTTGAACATGAATCCTGCGGCAAATGCGCTCCCTGTCGGGAAGGCACTGCCCGTATGCATGAATTGATGAAAAAACTAAATGAGGGCAAAGGCTCAAGTAAAGACGTAGCCTTGCTGGAGAAATTAGGCCGGGTTATGTCCTATTCCTGTCTCTGCGGATTAGGTCAGGCTGCTCCTGCCCCGGTTTTAACCACAATCAAGCATTTTCCAGCCGACTATAATGCCAAATTAATGTAGGAAAGAGCAAAAGGAGGGAATAAAATTAATGGTTAATTTAACTGTAGACGGAATTAAAATTTCCGTTCCCGAAGGCTCAACTATCCTGCAGGCAGCAAAAGAAGTCGGTGTTTCAATTCCTACACTGTGTTATCATCCCGACCAGGCAGTAAAAGCCAACTGCCGGGTATGTGTATGTGAAGTTGAAGGAAATAGACTTCTGCAGGCCGCCTGTGCTATGCCGGTCTTCGAAGGAATGACAGTAAAAACCCGTACTCCCAAGGTACTTGAAGCCAGAAGAACCATATTGGAACTGATCCTGGCCAATCATCCCCAGGACTGCCTCAATTGTATCCGCAACGGCAATTGCGAACTGCAGTCCCTAGCTGAAGAGTTTGCCATTCGTGATAACCCGTTTGAAAACAAGGTGCGTGGTTTGCCAAAAGATTTTTCAACCCCGGCCCTGTTCAGGGACCCCGACAAATGCGTGCTTTGCCGCCGCTGTATTGAGGCCTGTTCCGTAATCCAGAGCGTAAATGCCCTTGGTTTGGAAGGCCGCGGCGTTCATTCCATGGTAGTTCCCACTTTGGGCAAAGACCTTCTGGAAAGCCCCTGTATCATGTGCGGACAGTGTATTCATGCCTGTCCGGTTGGTGCTATTGGTGAGAATGAGCAGATCGATGAATTCCTGGCTGCTTTAGCCGATCCCAATAAAATAGTAGTAACTCAGATAGCCCCGGCGGTCCGGGTCGCTATAGCCGAAGAAATCGGCATGACCACCGGTGATATGCCGATGAACGTTTTCGTTCAGGGCTTGAGGCAGATTGGCTTTGATTATGTACTGCACACCAACTTTACGGCCGATCTGACCATAATGGAAGAAGGCAATGAGCTCTTAAAGAGGCTGAAAGAAGGCGGAACCTTACCCATGTTCACTTCCTGCAGCCCGGGTTGGATTAATTTCTGTGAAACCTTCTATCCTGATTTGACCAACAATCTCTCCACCTGCAAATCGCCGCAGCAGATGTTCGGCTCGCTGGTCAAAACCTACTGGGCGGACAAGATGGGCATTGACCCTGCCAATATCTATTCAGTATCGATCATGCCCTGTGTAGCCAAGAAATTCGAGGCAGCCCGCCCCGAGATGTGCAGCAGTGGCTACCGCGATGTGGACCTGGTATTGACCACCCGGGAGATTGGCCGTCTGTTTAGAATGAGTGGCTTGGACTTCAATAAACTGCCGGGTGCTGATTTCGATCCCTGGATGGGTAAATACACCGGCGCAGCCGTTATCTTCGGTGCCTCCGGCGGGGTTATGGAAGCTGCTCTCCGTACCGTGTACGAAGTGGTAACCGGCAACACTTTGGAGGATGTAAACTTCACGGTTACCCGTGGTATCACCGGCATCAAAGAGGCTGAGGTAGACCTTAACGGTACGGTTGTAAAAGTTGCTATCGCCAATGGCCTGGCCAATGCCCGTAAGCTAATGGATCAGGTCAGAGCCGGGGAATCCCCCTACCACTTTATAGAAATCATGGCCTGCCCCGGCGGCTGCATCGGTGGCGGCGGACAGCCGATAACCAAAGCCAACGTTAAACGGGTAGAGCGTATTGATGCTATTTATGTGGAAGATGAAGCCTGTGAAATGCGGAAATCCCATATCAATCCGGAAGTTACCGCGATTTACGAAGACTTCCTGCATGAGCCCCTGGGACACAAATCCCATGAACTCCTGCATACCCACTATCACAACGCGAACAAAAAGTTCCTGTAAAAGATTTTATATTTTAGTTCAATAATTATAAAAGCTTATCCTGGTAAAACGGGATAAGCTTTTTTTTAAAAAAAATTCCATGAAACACCATAGTAATTAGTCACATAATACTTATTTTACCAGTATTATATACCATATTAGGAAAGGAGTTGATTTATTTGCCAACCTTCATTTATTTTACTCCTGAAAAGGATGCTTATATCTCACAGTATTATGCTAACACTAATTTTGGTAATGTTCCCTATTTATACACCAACCGGTATAAAAGTGCTGCGGATGAATACCAGTCCCTGGTCAAGTTTGATTTATGCAGCCTTGGCTGCAACCAGGTGCCACCGAATAGTGATTTAGATCCTAACCAGCTTTTTCTTCATATTTACAGGAATGAAATACCATCCTGTACCTGTACCAGGCTATACGCCTACCGGATAGTGCAAAATTGGAGTGAATCCGATGTAACCTGGAATACTGTACCATTAGTCGATTATAGTGCTCCTGTCGGGTATGTTGACATACCTGCAGGATACTTTGGTCAGGTTACTATGGATCTTGATCCTTTCGTATTACAGAGCTGGTATAATGGCTACTATCAGAATAACGGCTTATTGTTAAAATGCGATGAACCCTGTAACAGCCTGATAGGATTCTACAGCCGGGAATTTAGCAATCCTGATCTCTGGCCCAAATTATGGGTGTGTTATAACCTTAACTGCTGTGTGGAACCTGCCTAATATTAACCCAACTACACCGGGGACTGATCTCCGGTGTAGTTAGCCTTTATGTTTGTAGCTTTTGGTGCTTTTCATGCAATCTTTTCAAGTCTTTCAAAGTGTAGGAGTCCAGTATTTCAGGCTTTATTGCGGAGTCTGGTACCCAATTAAATCCTTGACAACCTCTCCGGCCAGCAGCATACCAGCAACTGAAGGAACAAAAGCGATGCTGCCTAAAATCGAGCGGTGGTTAGAAGGGATTCTCTTTGAAGCGTGCAAACAGACTGAAACATTTTCACTAAATGGTTCTTCATGTTCAAGATTCTGAAGGGATTTTACCGGCTCTTCCCTGGAATATACAACCTTCAGATTGTCTATTCCCCTTTTTCTAAGCTCTCTGCGCATTACTTTAGCCAGTGGGCAAACCGAGGTGGAATAAAGATCAGCAATCTCTAGTTTGACTGGGTCAAGTTTGTTGCCGGCGCCCATGCAGCTAATTATCGGGATGTTTTTTTGCCTGGCATTTACTATCAAATCGATTTTAGCGGTAACCGTATCAATTGCATCAATAATGTAGTCGTAATTTGGAAGTATTAGCTCATTAGTAAACTCGGGCATATAGAATTTTTGATGAACAATAACTTTAGCTTGCGGATTAATATCAAGAATTCTTTCCTTCATTACTGCAACTTTAGGTTTGCCTACTGTTTTCACATTGGCATGGAGCTGCCGGTTTATATTGCTCGGGCTTATGCAATCATCATCCACCAGCACCAGACTACCTACGCCGCACCTGACCAGGCCTTCAACCGCATAGCTGCCCACGCCGCCGATGCCGAAAACCGCAACTTTACTCCGGCTCAGTTTCGCTAGCCCTTCTTTTCCGATTAGCAATTCGGTCCTTGAAAACTCCTGTCGCATACTATCCTCCAATATTATTTAGCTTAAGTTCTTTACAATATGCGGAATTCTATCGTCAAATATAATGCTTTGCATGGTTTTGCACAATAGTTTTACCAAGTTATATTTAGAGTGATTCACTCTGGTAAATATTGTTGCCGGTTTTGCAATTGAATACATCAAAAAAATTTGATATGATTACATCATGGACAGTATAAAAATTGCCAGGGTGCTAAGTGACCCCATCCGTTATAAGATACTGATGATGCTGGTGAGCAGCGAATCATCATGCTGCTCACCTGCCAGCCATATGGATACGGACAATCCTACTGGATTATGTAATTGTGAACTTATGAGTGAATTGGACATGATACAATCACGAGTTTCCTATCATATGAAAGAACTGGTTGAATCCGGGCTGGTAAATGAAGAACCCCGGGGCAAGTGGAAGTATTATTATGCCAACCAAAGGAAAGTGTTGGATTACATTGAGCAGTTAAAAAAGGATATGAAATTGGAATAATTTACGGCTAACCATTAAGAATTTGGAGGGATATTGATGAGTGAAGATATTAGAGAGGTAGTCCGTGAGAAGTATGCTCAGGCGATTACCAATAAGACCGGTTGTTGCGGACCAGTTGGTAATGGTACAAGTTGTTGCTGTGGCGGGGATGCCGGCAAGATTGACATGATTACCGCCGATTTATACCAATCCGGTGATTTGGAGGGTTTGCCGGCAGATATGATAGCTGCATCTTTTGGCTGTGGAAACCCTACCCTGCTGGCCCAGTTGAATCAAGGCGAAGTAGTGCTTGACCTCGGGAGCGGGGCCGGATTGGATGTGCTCTTGTCAGCAAAACGTGTGGGTCCCCAGGGGAAGGCTTATGGACTGGATATGACTGATGAGATGCTGGCTGCAGCCAGAGCAAATCAAAGCAGATCCGGCATAGAAAATGTTGAATTCCTGAAAGGACACATCGAAGATATTCCCCTGCCGGATAATACGGTAGATGTGATTATCTCCAATTGTGTTATCAACCTCTCCGCCGACAAGGATCAAGTATTCAGAGAAGCTTTACGGGTCTTGAAACCGGGTGGCCGCATAGCGATAGCAGATATTGTACTGAACAAAGCTTTACCTCTTGTAGTACAACAAGACCTTATAGCCTGGGCCGGTTGTGTGGCAGGTGCGTTAATGCTGGAGGAATACCGGGAGAAACTGGCTTTGGCTGGTTTCCATGATATTGACATAGAAATACTCAAGGCATATGAGATTTCAATTATTGAAGACAAAACATTGCTAACGGATCTTTCCAGCAGTGAGTTGGAGGATTTAAACGGAGCAGTACTCAGCGCCTTTATTCGGGCAAAAAAGAACTTAAATAGATCAAGCTAAGGCCGCCAAGGAAAAAGCTGATTAAAGACCAAGCATCTGTTCCCAGGTCCCTTTGAGGATTTTGGGAACAGCTTTTAATACTCCATTAAATCAACCAGGTATGGTGTTAATTTCAACCGCAGTTATAACCGCCCAGATCAAAGGTTGCATAGTTAAATCCCAGTTCAAAAAACTTTCGATTAAGCCCGTATGTTTAAATAACTTTCGGGTACTTTTATTAGCTTGGAGGCTTTTTTTACCACCGGGTCATAGACGAAAAGCAGGGGAAGCGGCTCAATTGATGGTGAACCGGCAAAAGGATCATAGTCGATGTATTCCAGATGGACCTTCCTTCTGTTTTCGCGAGGTGTTTTGGAACTGATTTCGTACAGGTATTTTTCCAAAAACGCCTGGTTTTTCAAAAGAATATAGAGTCTTTCATTTACATCATCTGGATTGTGACTTATTATACCTTCTGGTATATTATGGGACTGATGATGACAGAGGAAATCATACTTTAACAATTCGTTTAGAATCTTAGACTGAGCTGGATAATCCGTCTGAATATAGTTCAATAAAATGCTGTACTCGGCTTCCCTTTTATGGGCGCAGGAAAAAAGCTCTCTTTTCAGCCAGAATTCGGCAAAGTTTTGCCAGAAGGCAAAAGCATTGCCGGAAAAAATGCGGTTAACAATAAAATGTAATGACTTTGGTACATTATCTGAATTGTAATAGCGGTCAAGCAGATCCTCTATATTCTTTAGGATAAGCAGGTCCGCATAGCCTAAATAACGATTGCCCAAAACCTGATAGGGTGGATCTGTTTGGAACAGGTAATTATGTTCAGCACAATGCTTTCGTATATCCGAACCTTTCAGAAGTTTTAAGAAACCAAGCTGAATAACCTCAGGATTCAGCCCGTAAACATTATTGAATGAGCTTGCAAAGCTTTCCAAATCTTCATAGGGTAAGCCCGCGATAAGGTCGATATGAATATGAATGTTTTCACCAGCTTGCAGGGTTTTAATATTCTGGCTGAGGACCTTCCATTTACTATTGCGGTTCACTGCTTTCAGGCTCTCAGGATTGGTGGATTGCACCCCAATTTCAAAATCAAAGCGCCCTGGCGGCACTTGCTTGAGAAATGCCATAAAATCTGAAGAAAGCCTTTCGGCGCCAATTTCAAAATGAAATTTGGTTTTACCCCCCTGATCGAGCACAAACTCCATTATTTCCCGGGCGCGTCCCTCATGACAATTAAAGGTGCGGTCTACAAATTTGATCTCTTTTATCCCCTGCTTGATCAGGCAGCGTAAATCGTCCTTAACGCGCTCCAGAGAAAAAAAACGCACACCTTTGATGGTTGAAGAGAGGCAATATGTACAATTATAGGGGCATCCCCGCGATGTCTCATAATAGACTATACGGTTGCGGTAAGCATCAAGCAGGCCTTTATATGGAGATGGTATGCAGTCCAGGTCAGATATTAGATCGCGGTCCGGGTTGTCGAAGCAGTTAATGCCCTGGCGATAGCTTATTCCTCTAACCTGGTCCAGCGCTTGTTTCATATATATGGTATGGAGAAGTTCTTTTAAGGTGACCTCCCCTTCCCCCCGGACAATATAATCCAGGAATTCATGGCTTTCCAGTATAGTGGCGGCATCATAGCTGACTTCGGGACCGCCCAGAATAATTACTGTTCGCGGTGCAATTTTCTTGTAATCCCGACATATTTCAAGAATGGGTTTTATATTCCATATGTAACAGGAAAAACAAAGGATATCCGGCCGGGAGAGAAATATTGAAGCCAGAATATCATCAGATTTTTCATTTATGCTAAATTCCTTGATATTCAAAATCCATCGCTCGTCCGCACAGAACTCCTTTAAATAGGCTAAGGCCAGTGATGAATGAATAAACTTGGCATTAAGGGTTGAAAGTAGTATTTCCAAGGTTTTTATGCTCCTTATGTATGGAGAAAAAGCACCACTACGCGGTCTTCGGTGTTCACTCTTCTCCGATTACCTTTATTTCAGTTTGCAGTTCAACCCCATAACGCTCTTTCACCTTTTTTTGAATATGGGTGATCAAGTCAAGAACATCACGAGCACTGGCATTGCCAGCGTTAATGATGAACCCTGCGTGTTTGCTTGATACCTGGGCACCGCCAATTTGGTATCCTTTAAGGCCCAGTTCTTCAATCATCGGGCCCACAAAAAAATTGGGCGGACGTTTAAAAGTGCTGCCAGCGCTGGGATAATCCAGGGGTTGTTTCTCCTGCCGGCGCCGGGCAAAATCATCCATGCGGGCTTTAATCGATTCCTTTTTATCCTTTTTCAGCTTGATAACGGCAGAGACTATGATATGCCCATTAAGCTGGAAAATGCTCTTTCTATAACTCATAAGCATTTCATCCGGAGTATATTTCTTTATGGTTCCATCATGATCAATTGTGGTAACTTCGAGCAAGATATCCTTCATCTCCCCGCCATAAGCCCCAGCATTCATAAATATCGCACCGCCGAGGCTTCCGGGTATGCCTTCAGCGAATTCCAGGCCGCTCAACTCATACTGCAGTGCCGCTTTGGCCAAATGCGACAAACTGATGCCTGCTTCCGCTGATATCTGCTCATTATTGACTCGCAGTTGATTAAAATTGTTACCGAGTTTAATAACCACACCCCGAATACCTTTGTCTCTTACCAGAATATTACTGCCGAGTCCAAAAATAAAAAATTTCATATTATTGGCGTGGCAAAAAGCAACTGCCTTCCTTAGCTCTTCAACGTTTTCCGTAACCAGCATTAAATCGGCCGGTCCACCGATGGCAAAAGAAGTATGATCTTTCATCGGCTCATTTTTTCGAATTCTTTCAGCAGGTAATAAATCAATAAGTTCTGAATACACAGATTATCTCCTAACTGTTATGCTGCTCCTATTTTATTTAAGTTTGCACAGCTTTATACCACGGTATTAAGTTTAATTCCCAGCTTGGGGGCTTCTGGAATCAATAGTATCCGGGCATTACTGCTCCGATGGTTTAAAAATTCAACGTATTATATGCTCCCCATAGCCAATTTACCTTTCACATGCACACCTACTACCTATTGTCATTATCTGATTATAGCCCAACAAAAAAGCGGTAGGCAAGGGGGCGTGCCTACCGCTGGTTGAGTATATATCTATAAAGGGGTTAACCATAGTAAAAGACTGATAGGGTTTGGAAAAATTCAGCATCGGAAGAAACTGCGGAACAGTTTCAACACACCGCTGCAACGAGGGGATTAGAACTCGCCGCCTGTTTTGTTAATAGGAACCCGACCGCTTAGCGGGAGACATCTTTTCGCCCGTAATAAGACTACTGAATCTTATTGGAATTTCTCCAGATGCCCTGAGCCTCAGCTGCTTTGATCAAATCATCCCGGACCTCCGGATGAGCTATTTTAATCAAACCCTCTGCTCTTTGCCATACCGACATACCCTTTTGCCAGCACATACCGTATTCGGTAACTATTATCGGTGCCATTGAACGGGTGTCAGTTACTACTCCACCCGGAGTAAGGATGGGGCAAATTCTTGATTTAATTTTACCGTCCGCACTAATATTGGCGGATGGTGAACATACAAATGACTTGCCGCCTTTGGATTGATAGGCAGCCATTACGAAATCAAATTGTCCGCCAGTCCCGCTGATCTGTCGGGTACCTGCTGATTCAGAACAAACTTGACCGTAGAGATCGATTTCCACCGCATTGTTAATACCGATCAGATTATCATTCAAGGAAGATACTGCAGGTTTGTTGGTATAATTAACTGGATACATAGCACATTTAGGATTATTATCGATGAAATCGTAAAGCATTTGAGTTCCCAATGCAAAGGTGTATACCATTTTTCCTGGATCGATTTGCTTTTTATTGCCGGGCAATCTTCCAGCTTCACTCATTGCTACATAAGCATCGACCAGCATTTCCGTATGGCAGCCCAGGTTCTTAAGATCCGATGCAGCAATCATCATGCCAACTGCATTGGGAATGCCGCCTATTCCTAATTGCACACAACACCCATCGAACATTTCTTCCAGAATATAATTGGCTATTTTCTTATCTACATCTGAAAGCGGCGGTGCTGGAATTTGGGCCAAGGCGGGATTTTCACCTTCCACTATAAATTCGACCTCTGAAATATGGACCGATTCCTCATAACCACCAAGACAGCGAGGTTGTTTATCATTTACTTCTACTATTATTTTTTCAGCCCGGTCACAAACCGCACGACTATGAGTAGACTGCGGACCAAAATTGAAGTAACCATGTTTATCCATGGGACAAACTTGAAGCATAGCAACCGCCAGGGGCTCAATGTGCTCCCGAACGTAACGAGGCAATTCCGAATAAATGATGGAAGAATAATAAACCGGTTTGGTTTTAGCGACTTTCCGGTCTGCCCCGGATAGATGCCAGCTATGCCAGATAAATGACTCACCAGTTGGATCAGCAGCATTTACTTCGGTAGCATATGGATTAACACAACTCCATATTTTAACATCATTCAATTCATCTTTTCTTTTAGCCAGTGCTTTGTCCAGTGCCCTAACCTGACCACAGAAGGAACCATAATCAATCCAATCACCAGATTTGATAACTTTTACAGCTTCCTCAGCAGACACTAATTTCTTTCTATATTCGTCAGCATAGCTCATGTAACTCCTCCTTATAAATATTAAATACTATTAATGCAGATATTTCCAAGTAAACACTTATACCTTTTAAATCCCCCCTTTCACAAAAGTAAGTATAAATAGCGGGCTCCCGGCATTGGAGGTCAGGAATTGGATCCGGGAGTTTATTTATAAAGTCTGAACATTTCAATTTTTCTGTTAATTAGAAATTATGCAATTACCATGCCAAGGTCCAAATAGTCCTGCTTAAGTGTAATATTCGGTCTTTTAATTCGATAAATGAGGTTTTTGTCAAGAATTAGACGGCTTTTGACATTAAAATAATGCATTACCGCCTTATATAATACGGCATATTTGCATTATATTAATCTGTTGTTTACTGGTTGGCTTGCGAGATGCCACGGCAGCCATGTTATATAAATATAAAAGGTACAAATAAAAATGCAGTAATACATTAATAAATAATCATATGTGCATTATATGTCGTTAAATGGATAAGTATTCTTATATTTACTCATAAAGATGTTGTCAAATTATCCCCAAAATCAAATTGATGAGCTTCCATTTCTTTATCTGTGCTATAATAGGCAGGTAATTTTGTGTATTAATAACGAGGCGAAAGATGTTCCCCGCTGCTCTTTAAGCGGTCGGGTTCCTGTTAACAAAACACGGGTTCTAATCCCCCGCCTCATTGCAGTACTGTGTTGAAACTGCTCCGCAGTTTCTTCGATGCTTAAAATTGATGATAAATGGGGAGTGAGAATATGGATAATAAAGCTATTAAGGCAGAGCTTCTCAAAATGCTGGGTAAAGAAAAAGTCCTGACAGAAGATCTTGATCTAATGTATTATTCCTATGATAGTTCATT
>JAQUXM010000024.1:0-5363 GCA_028692415.1 Syntrophomonadaceae bacterium
AAGCCACGCTTGTCATTATCCTGAGCAAATTCGGCCATCGACTTTTGAATCTCGGCGTAAGCGGCCAGGGCTTTGCCTAGTTGCTCAAATTCCTTCTCAAATCCCGGAGTATTTCTATTCGCTTCACAAAATTCTTTATTATCCTGCATCCAGCGCGCAAAAACCGCACCCTTTTCCATGTTCCATTTCCGGCTCACCAGGTCCATGGCCTGGATATAGGTAGTGCCTTCATAGAGAGTGTTTATCTTGGTGTCACGGGCCAGCTTTTCACAGGGATAATCTGATATATACCCATAGCCGCCGTATATCTGGATGGCTTCAGTACCGACCAGATCCCAGGAGATTTCGCTGCAGTAGGCTTTGGCCAGCGGGATCATAACGGCCAGTTCATCATCAGCTTTTTTCCTTTCCTCAGGATCGGGATCCCAATGGTTAACATCGATATTGAAATAACCTTTATAGGTTATAGCCCGGCAGGCTTCGGTAATGGCTTTGCATCTTAAAAGGGCTCTCCTGATATCCTCATGTTCAACAATTGGAACCCGTCCTTTCTTGGGATTGGTGAAAGGTGTACCCTGAATCCGGGTGCAGGCGTATTCATGCGCATTATGATAGGCATTGGCGATCACACTGATGGAGAGGATTCCGCAAACCAGGCGCTCCTCGTTCATCATTTTGAACATGAGGGCCATGCCATTCCCTTTACCTTCATGTTCCAGGGGGTTGCGACCCAGCAAATAACCGCGACAGCCATCATTGTCTCCGAAACTCAAGGAGACGGTGGGGTTGCCGTGCATGCCCATTTTGTGTTCAATACCAGTGGCGGCAACATCATTGAATTCCAGACTGCCGTCATCGTTAATCCAGTACTTGGGGACCACGAACAATGATATTCCTCCGGTCCCGGCTTTGGCTCCGTCCACCCTGGCCAGGAACAGGTGCACGATATTCTCCGCAAAATTGTTGTCGCCATTGCTGATAAATATCTTCTGCCCTTTGATTTTATAAACCCGGGGATCGTCAGTAGGAAAAGCCTTGCTGCTGATCTCTCCTACGTCGGAACCGGCCTGGGGCTCGGTCAGGCACATGGTTCCGGTATAATCACCGGAGAACATCTTGGGCAGGAACTTTTGTTTGATATCCTCCGGGGCGAGTTCGTTTATTAACATAGTTGATCCTTGAGCCATAGCCAGAAATGGCGGCACAAAGGCCGGATTGGCGGCGGAGAACATCTCCCATAAGGGAAACATCATTACCTGGGGCAGCACTACCGCCCCCTCACTAGTGTCATTATTGCTGCATCCCCAGCCTTCCGAAATCAACTTTTTATATACCGGCGGAACCGTCGGCGAAATGATGACCTGCCCGTTTTCGAACTTAATCGGATTGATCTCCCCGTCATCGGAAGTCGGTTCGACGACATCCTTGGTCATCTTCAAAACCGTATCCAGGATCATATCCACATCATCAACACTATAGTTGTCTCTGTACCTCTGGTAAGCGAGTATTTTATCCAGAGGAAGCCATTCTTTTAAAATGAACTTGAAATCCCGGGTGTTTTTATATGCAAAATTAGAAGCCATTGCTTAATCCCTCCATTTTCTATCAAAATCTTCTAGTCTCCAAGCAACTGATTCTAAAATGGAATTCTATTGGTCGGCGACCAGATTTTCATCTCCCGGGCACTCTTGATCAATTCATCGCGGAAATCCGGGTGAGCGATGCTGATGGCCCCTTCAGCCATACCCCAAACCGAGCGGCCTTTCATATTGACTGCACCATATTCGGTTACCAGGTAGTGAACCATTACCCTCGGGACAGTAACCACAGCCCCTCTCGGCAGGCAGGGATTGATGCGGGAGTGAATCTTGCCTTCCTTATCGGCATAAGTTGAATTGAAAGCCAGGATGCCCTTGCCGCCTTTGGACTCCCAAGCCCCTATGTGAAAATCAAGGGAGCCTCCGGTACCGGATATCTGCCTGATCCCGTTGGATTCTGAACATACCTGGGAAAAGAGGTCTACTTCAATGATGTTGTTAATGGAAATAACATTGTCCTCCAGTGCGATATACTTGGGGTTGTTGGTATAGTCGCAGTCGTAGGCGGCTATCTGGGGGTTTTTATGCAGGAATTCATGGGTCTTTTGATTTCCAAAACAGAAGGTAAATGAGCTCCGGCCTACATCCCTGGTTTTATATTTGTTAGTGATTTTGCCTGCTTCGTACATATCCACCATAGCGTCACAGAACATTTCCGTGTTTATGCCAAGGTCTTTCAGGTCGGACTGGGCAATCAAAGCCCCAATGGTATTGGGAACTCCGCCAATCCCCAGCTGCAGGCAGGCCCGATCTGGAATCATAGGCATAATATGAGCGGCGATCTGCTTCTCGGTAGCAGATGGTTCAGCCGCCGGAGGCATCGTGAATATCCGTTCATCGCTTTCGATTATATAATCCACATCCTTTATATTTATGGACTCCATAGCACCACCCATGCAATATGGATTTTTCTCATTGACTTCAACTATGATTAAATCCGCATTTTTCAGAGTTGCGTAGGTATCTGAAGCTGCTATGCCGAAGTTGAAATTACCGTGGGAATCCATGGGGCAGGTCATAAGACACATCACATTCTTCTTCAAAAATGACTGTACTACATCCCCCCGAATCTTTTGCAGATCGTGATACTGGGTAGGAACATAAGATATACGATTTGCATCTCCCAGCTTGCGTTCCAAACCGTTGAAGTGATTGCTGTAATAGGTAAAGGTCTTCATTTCCGGATCGTTCTTAAGCACCTCCGGGTATCTCACCGATGATGCACAATCGATGGTCACGTTTACCAGGTTTTCTTGGCCGGCCCTTTGACCCAGGGCTTTGTCAAATTCAGCCGGGAATAGGCCGAAATGGCCATAGCCTACTAAATCACCAGATTTGACTTTTTGCGCTGCTTGCTCCGGAGTAATCAATTTGCTTTTATATTCTTCTAAAAATGTCATTTTATCCTTCCTCTCTAAATAATTCGACTACACAGTTCTTTTAAGGCTCCCTACAATATCGCCTCCCTTTTTCTTGCCCGTAATAATGTCGTTGAATTCATTTGCAATTTTTTCAACGGTCTTTTTCATTCGCGGCTATTGCTATTATTTAAATAGCAATAATCGTGCCAGCTTTTAAAAATATGCAAAAAGTTAAAAAGGACCGCTCAAATCGCGGTCCTTCCGGCTGTTTTTCAATTATGCGTTCAATTAAGTATCAGTGATTATTATGTGTATCATAGTGTCCGTTCTGTGTTATTGTGTTTCAGGTAACACATCATGCTACACGTATTGACACCAGACACGCTACACCCCAATCTTATAATTTCTCATCTTGCGATAAACAGTACTGCGTGAAATGCCCATATAACGGGATACACTGCTTACATTCCCCCCGAATTCATCAAGCAATCGCAATATCTCATCACGTTCCGTTTCGGCCGAGGCCTTCTGGTTCAGTTTTCGGGCTTCGTCTATCGTCAGGCCCTGCATGTTCTCAGCCCCGGCCACCGGTTCCATTTTTCTCTTGCTCGGGTTAGACTGGAGACCAGGAGATGAGTTTTCCCGCAAATAAGCAGGCAGAAGATCATCGGTTATCAGGCTTCCCGGGGTAAATACAATAGCATTTTCTATGACATTTCTAAGCTCCCGCACGTTTCCCGGCCATCTATATGCACAAAGAATATGCATGGCCGTGTCACTGATACTCAAAACATCCCGTTTGAACTGACGGCATATCGTTTCAATGAAAAACCGGGTAATGGGTGGTATATCAAGCACTCTTTCCCGGAGCGGAGGGAGTTCAATACCAATTACATTTAAACGGTAAAACAGGTCTTCCCGAAAACGGCCCATGTTCACCTCGTTTTTTAGCTTTCTATTGGTAGCGGCGATTATCCTGACATCCACCTTGCGGGGTGTGGAACTGCCTATCCTGATGACCATTTTGTCCTGCAGAAACCTGAGCAGATTAACCTGCATATCAAAAGGCATTTCGCCTATTTCATCCAGAAATACGGTCCCTCCGTCACCGACTTCCAGTTGACCTATGCCCCCGCCCTTTCGGGCACCGGTAAATGATCCTTCTTCATATCCGAACAACTCACTCTGCAGCAGTTCCTTAGGAATAGCTCCGCAGTTAATGGCTACAAACGGTCCCTTTAACCCGCTTTCATCATGAATGGCCCGAGCCACCAGTTCTTTTCCTGTTCCGCTTTCCCCTTCAATTAAAACACTGGAAGATACCTTGGCCCCCCTTAGAATCAAATTCTTAACTTCGTTCCATCTTTCGCTGTGCCCTATTATATTATTGAGGCTGGAACTATCATCTCCATACGGGTCGGGGAAATGGTATTTTACCCCCGGCTCCTGCTCTTCGCTGTCTACTACAAAACCCAACACCGTCTGTTGAGAACCATCCGGATTTCTGGTAATACGCCTGCGCACCAGTGAGCAGGGAATGATTCCGTCAGCACCCTTTAAAGAAAACTTGCTGACAAACTCATTGGGATCACTTGATAAAAGATTGTCGAGAACTCTGTTGTCATCGGCAATCAGGTTGCCCAGGTATTCTCCAATCAGCGATTCCCGGTTATCAATACCCAGCATCCTGCAGCAGCTTTGGTTTACATTGATAAGATTGTCCTGGGCATCAACCACAAAAAAACCATCATGGAAAAAGTCTATGATTGATGAACAGGTATTATGGTAAATATGAGTGATCTGGGATTGCTCAACCTTGTAGTTAATCTGGTTTTCAATTATTTTTACGCCCAGTTTTAATGCTTGCAAAATCCCATTCTGAAGAACATCTGAGTAATTATAGGCGGCCAAAACGCCCATGATCTTTTCTCTGTTATGTACCGGCACTGCTGCACCACTTGCGGAATGGTAACTCTGACGATAGTGCTCAACACCGATAACTTGAGCAGGGTTATCTTCAACTAAAACTATTCCAATAGCATTTGTGCCGATGTCTTGTTCCCTGAAGCGTAATCCCTTGAGGTTATCAAATTTTGGATCACCTGCTACATCAACAGCATAACCGTCGGAGTCGCAGAGTATAACCGAATCAAGTCCTTCAATCTCGCTAAGTTCACGCATTACCGGCCTGGACAAAGACACTAACTGCAAATTCTCGGCTAATTTGGCTTGAAGAAGACGGTTGGGCAGCTGATGTTGATGTTTGGCACGGGGATCAACCGTCCGGCTCCGTTGCCAGGATTCAATAATTTCAGGTCTCACATTTCCTTGAGGAATGCTGCCGTTATCAATATAATTCTCCCAGGAAAGGAATATATCCGGTTTGGCATTTTCTCGCATAAAA
>JAQUXM010000024.1:5463-17096 GCA_028692415.1 Syntrophomonadaceae bacterium
GGAAGCTCTTATTTTGAGAGGAGGTTATTACTATATGAAAGCTCAGCAACAGGAATAATTGCATCCACAGCTTTTACATCCAAAAATTTTTAATAGGTAGCATTCAAAAAAAGAGGGAGGAAGGATTATGAGACAAATTGCTATTTATGGAAAAGGTGGAATAGGCAAATCTACCACAACCCAAAATCTTACTGCGGGTTTAGGAGAAATGGGAAAGCACATCATGATTGTAGGCTGTGACCCGAAAGCCGACTCGACCCGTCTGGTACTGGGCGGATTAGCCCAAAAGAGCGTACTTGATACCCTGCGTGAAGAGGGTGAAGAGGTGGAACTGGACAGCATCTTGAAACCTGGGGTTTTTGGCATTAGATGTGTTGAATCCGGCGGGCCTGAACCCGGGGTCGGCTGTGCCGGCCGGGGAATAATTACTTCGATCAATATGCTGGAAAGCCTGGGGGCCTATACCAGTGACCTGGATTATGTTTTTTATGACGTCCTGGGTGATGTTGTCTGCGGCGGATTTGCCATGCCGATTCGCGAAGGCAAGGCTCAGGAAATCTATATCGTGGCCAGTGGTGAAATGATGGCTCTCTATGCCGCCAACAATATCTGCAAAGGCGTGCAGAAGTATGCCAATACCGGCGGCTGCCGCCTGGGCGGCATCATCTGCAACAGCCGCAAGGTTGACGGCGAAAAGGAGCTGCTGGAAGCCTTCGCCCAAGAACTGGGCAGTCAGTTGATTTATTTCGTCCCCCGGGACAACATGGTGCAAAGAGCCGAGATTAATAAATCTACGGTAATTGCCTTTGAGCCTGAATGCGACCAGGCTGCCGCCTACAGAGGACTGGCCAATGCCATTGACAGCAACGATATGTTTGTAGTTCCCAAGCCCATGGTTCAGGACCGGCTCGAAGAAATCCTGATGGAGCATGGTATCCTTGATATTTAAAAGATGAAAGGCGGTTACGTATATGATGTTAATGATAAGAGCTATAATAAGACCCGAAAAAGTCGGGGTTGTATTATCTGAATTAAGCGATGCCAATTTCCCGGCAGTAACCAAAATGGACGTAATGGGCCGAGGCAAACAGCGGGGAGTTAAAGTCGGCGATGTTTTTTATGATGAAATACCTAAAGAGATGTTGATGATGGTGGTCAATGATGAGGATAAGGATGATGTAATCAAGATCATTATGAAAAATGCCAAAACTGGGGCCAAGGCAGCATTTGGCGACGGCAAGATATTTGTAAGTCCGGTGCTGGAAGCCTATACCATCAGCTCGGGCAGTAATGAGCTGTAGATTGGAGGTACTTCTATGCAAGAAGTAATGGCGATTATTAGAATGGATATGATCAGCAAAACCAAGGAGGCTCTATCTCAGGCTGGTTTTCCAGCCTTGCAAGCAATGAAGGTTATGGGCCGCGGCAAAAAAAAGGTAGACTTTGCGCTCATCGAGAGTATCATGACCGGTCAGCATGTTTCTTCCCCTCTGGTAGCAGAGTCTTTGACCGAAGGCCACCGGCTTATTCCTAAACGGTTGTTATCAATTATAGTAAAAGATGATGAAGTAAGAAAACTGGTGGATGTAATTATTGAAATTAACCAAAAAGGTCACCCAGGTGACGGTAAAATTTTTGTAATGCCGGTGTTGGACAGCATAAGAATAAGAACCGGTGAATGCGGGGATATAACCCTATAAGAACGGAGGTGTTTTCCATCATGAAAGATGTCGTAAATAAAATTGTTGATAAATATCCTGCCAGTGTTTTCAAAAACAGAAAACAACATATCGTTTTAGTTGACCATGATACTGAAGAGCCCCAGACTATTACCGCCAATACCAGAACCATCCCGGGCATAATTACCAGCCGCGGCTGTTGTTATGCCGGATGTAAAGGCGTTGTTATTGGTCCCATAAAAGACGCGATCACTATTACCCATGGTCCCATAGGCTGTGCTTACTACAGCTGGTTGACCCGGCGCAACAAAGCCAAGCTGGAAGGCAATGAAACCGACAACTTCCTGCAATATTGTTTTTCCACCGACTTGCAGGAGGGCGATATCGTATTCGGGGGTGAAAAAAAATTAAAGCAAGCTATCACTGAGGTAGTTGAAACTTTCCATCCCAAGAACATAATGATTTGCTCCACCTGCCCGGTAGGTTTGATTGGTGATGATATTAACGCGGTTGCCACCTGGGCCGAAGCTCAATATGGCATAACCGTTATACCCTTCAGCTGCGAAGGCTACAAAGGGGTAACCCAATCGGCCGGGCATCACATCGCCAACAACCAGATAATTAAGAAAATTGTGGGAACCGGAAATAGAGAGGTCGGTAAATACTCCATTAATATCCTGGGTGAATACAATATCGGAGGGGATTCCTGGGAAATCGAACGAGTATTAAAGAAGATCGGCTATGATGTAGTATCGGTTATGACTGGCAATGGTTCAGTTGAAAACATGTCCAACGCTCATAAAGCTAATCTAAATCTGGTTCAGTGTTATCGTTCCATCAACTATATTGCGGATATGATAAACACTAAATATGGGGCCGACTGGCTTAAAGTGAATTTCATCGGCTTGCAGAGCTGCGTAGATTCGCTGCGTGATTTGGCCAAATATTTCGATGATCCGGCTCTGGTCGCCCGAACTGAAGCAGTTATTGCCGAAGAACTGGCTGAAGTTCAGCCGATTATCGAAAAATACCGACCCGTGTGTGAAGGTAAAACCGCTGCCATGTATGTGGGTGGTTCCCGCGCTCTCCATTATCAATATATGTTTAACGATCTGGGTATGGATACGGTCCTGGCTGGATTTGAATTCGCGCATCGGGACGACTATGAAGGCAGTGATGTAATTCCCTTTATTAAGGAAGATGCAGACAGCAAAAATATTGAATCCCTTCACCTGGAACCGGACGAACAGAAGTACCGCCTGTTTATCCCCAGAGAAAAATTCGAGAAATTGCGCCAAGAAATACCTCTTAACTACTTCGGCGGTATGATCAAGTTCATGAATAATGGCAGCGTTGTAGTTGATGATATTAACCATTATGAAATTGATGAATTCATCAAAATACTAAAACCGGATATCTTCTGTGCCGGAATCAAAGAAAAATATCAGATTCACAAAATGGGGGTGTTTTCCAAGCAATTACACTCTTATGATTATTCCGGACCTTATGCAGGATTCAAAGGAGCTGCCAATTTTGCCAGGGACATAGCCATGGGACTGACTGCCCCAGTTTGGAATATGATACAACCCCCCTGGAAAACCGAGCCTATGCTGGAAGGCTACTACATTAAGGAGGTGGTCTAGATGCTAAACTACACACCCCGGGAGTATACCGAAAGAAAAGCCATAGTAATCAATCCGGCCAAAACCTGTCAACCGATCGGAGCCATGTATGCGGCCCTGGGTATTCATAAATGTCTGCCCCACAGCCACGGTTCACAGGGCTGCTGCTCTTATCACCGGATGCATTTGTCCCGTCATTTCCGGGACCCAATTGTAGCATCAACCAGTTCCTTCACGGAAGGTGCAGCCGTATTTGGCGGCGGCTCCAACCTTAAAACGGCGGTTAAAAACATTTTTGCAATCTATGATCCTGATATTATTGCGGTGCATACTACCTGTCTTTCAGAGACTATCGGTGATGACTTGCCTACTTATATCCGGGAAGCCAAAGTCCCGGAGGGAAAGATTGTTATTCATGCCAATACTCCCAGTTATCAGGGGTCACATATCACCGGTTTTTCCAACATGGTGATGGGCATGGTTAAATATCTCAGTCAAAACAGCGGTGCTCCCAATGGCAAAATAAATATAATCCCCGGGTTTGTTAATCCCGGTGATATGAGAGAAATTAAACGGATATTAAAAGCATTGGGGGTCGATTTCATAATGTTCCCGGACACCAGTGGAGTTGTCGATGCTCCCATGACTGGCAGCTATGAAATGTATCCCTCCGGCGGAACTAGAATAGAAGATCTTATTGATGCCGGTAATTCCATGGCAACACTTGCATTAGGAAGCTTTGCCTCCACTGCCGGAGCTGAAGAACTTAGAAAAAAAGTCAAAGTACGTCCGACAGTTTTGCATACTCCTATTGGGGTGGGGGCCACTGATCAATTACTGATGGCCGTTTCAAGAGTAACCGGCCAGGAAATTCCTCCCGAAATTGAGGAGGAGAGAGGTCAGGTTATCGACATTATGGTTGATTTGCACGACCAGTATCAAGGTAAGGAAGTAGCTATTTTTGGTGATCCCGACATAGTAATTGCCATGACTGCTTTTACATTGGAAATGGGTATGATTCCCCGTTATGTGCTGACCGGTACTCCCGGAGAAGCATTCGAGCGGGAAGTAAACGCTATGTTGACCACAGCCGGGGTTGAAGCTAAAGTAAAAGCTTCCGGAGATTTATTCACTCTCCAGCAATGGCTGAAAGAAAAACCGGTTGATCTCCTGATTGGCAACACCTACGGCAAACTTATTGCCCGGGCTGAAGATATCCCTCTGGTTAGAGTCGGTTTTCCAATATTGGATCGCGGTGTTCATTCCTATTTCCCGGTGGTCGGCTATAAAGGTGCAATGCGTTTGATAGAAATGATTAGCAATACCCTCCTGGAACGCCAGGATCGGGATGCACTCGACGAGGATTATGAATTGATCATGTAAATATCTAATTGCAGTTGATTTGGGCATATCAGCCTGTTTCTGCAGGCTGATAGGATAGATTGAAGGTGTAAGCACAATGGATACTATGGCAACGAAATATGGCGTCATAAAAGGTATTTCTTCCTACGAACTATACCCCGATGGCGGAATCAAGGAATGTATGCTGAATGAAGCAAATGAGATTGAAACCCCCTGGGGTAAGCTGATTCCTCAATACCAGGATGGCAATATACGGCGGAAATATATCAATTCGCTTAAGTTTTATCCCAGTGGCAGCCTGAGGAGCATTGCCCTGCATCAGCAAACCAGCTTTAAAACCCCGATAGGCTCTTTTCCGGCCGAACTGGTAACCTTTTTTGAGAATGAACAAATTAAACGTATATTCCCTTTAAACGGTAAAATATCGGGGCATTGGTCGGAAGAGGATGAATTCAAGCTGGCCCGGGAGTTTGATTTTGAATTTAGCTTCGGAAAGTTCAAAAAGAAGGTTATAGCAGTCTATTTTTATGAATCCGGTTCTGTAAAAGGGCTTACATTCTGGCCCGGGGATTCAGTTTGTATACACACCCCGATTGGAGAAGCGGAGGCTCGCATCGGGATCACGCTTTATCAGAGCGGTAAACTAAAATCCTTTGAGCCGAATACTCCAGTTGCGGCCTCAACTCCCATCGGGGAAATAATCGCATATAATCCTGATGCAATCGGTATCCATGGTGATATGAACTCATTAGTTTTTTACGAAGACGGTAAGCTCAAAGCCTTATTGAGTTCTCATAACCTGGTTACCATAACTGACCAAAATGGGGAAAAAGAAGCAGTAAGCCCGCGCCTCAGGCGCAGCCAGCTGGATGACAGCAAAATAGACATCGTCCCCCTGGCGATTATATTTAATGATAATACGGTGGGGCTGGGCAATAGCTTTATTAAGCAATATAACACTGATGATTGTACTTTTACGGTACATCAAATTCCCCAGCTTTATAAACCGGAGAGTAATGATTGTTCCTCCTGTGATAAATGCGGATAACATGAAATCAGACAACAGCAAACGTTTTGATTGGTAACGGGGCCTTTCATTGGCGAATGAAGGGCTCCATTGATTTCCGAAGCATTCCAAGCTTCGATAAGAAATGAGTGATAAATATGGCGATGAATCAACCTGATAACTTTGATATCCAGGAACGACAGAAATCCATACGTACCAAGGGCCGGCAGTCGCAGCCGATAAACTGTCAGGCTGACAGTATAGCCGGCTGTGTCAGCCAGCGGGCTTGTGTTTATTGTGGAGCTCGAGTAGTTTTAAATCCTGTCACTGATGCTGTCCATCTGGTTCATGGGCCGATTGGCTGCGCCAGTTATACCTGGGATATTCGCGGCAGCCTTAGCAGCGGCTCTGATTTATTCCGCTACAGTTTCTCCACTGATCTGAGAGAGGAAGACATAATTTTCGGGGGTGAGCGGAAGTTAACCCGGTGTATAGATGAATTGGCCGAGCGTTATCATCCCCAGGTGATGCTGGTCTATTCCACCTGCATAGTCGGTGTTATTGGCGATGATTTGGAGGCTATCTGCAGGAAGGCTTCATTGCAGCACGGAATCAAGGTGATTCCGGTTCAATCCTCCGGATTTTCCGGCAATAAGTCGGACGGCTACCGGGTGGCCTGTGAAGTATTGTTGCGAATGATTGCGACACCGGAAGATGTTCCCCGGCAGGCCCATCATTTAAATTATCTGGGCGATTTTAATCTGGCCGGGGAGGCCTGGATTATCCGCGGCTATCTGCAGGAAATGGGGATTCACGTTAATGTTGCCTTTACCGGGGATTCCAGCTATGAAACCCTGCGTACCGCCCCCACCGCATCTTTAAATATAATTCAATGTGCCGGTTCCATGGGATATATGGCCAAAAGGATGCAAGAAATTTACGGTATCCCCTTCCTCAACATCTCTTTCCTGGGATTGGAGGATACGGTTGAATCGCTGCGCCGCATCAGTGCTTTCTTTGGCGACCCGCTTATTGCGAGCCGCACCGAAGCCTTGATTCAGCGGGAAATGGCGATTTATGGACCAACTATTCAGAATTATCGCCGCCGTTTGCAGGGTAAGAAAGCGGCCATATTTGTAGGGGGAGGTTTCAAAGCTATTTCCCTCATCAAACAGTTCCGTGAGTTGGGAATGGAGGTAGTAATGGTAGGAACCCAGACAGGTCAACCGGAAGAGTATGACACTATTCACCAGTTGGTCTCCGATGGTACTGTCGTTCTGGATGACGCCAATCCTTCCGAATTGGAACGTTTCATGCTGGAACAGGGCGCCGACCTGCTGGTAGGTGGTGTAAAGGAGCGGCCCCTGGCTTTCAAACTGGGCCGCGCGTTCATTGACCATAATCATGAGCGTAAACACCCTTTGAGTGGTTTTACGGGAGCTGCCAATTTCGCTCGCGAAGTTGAGGAGACGGTGTGTTCTCCGGTTTGGAAATATCTTGATAAATAAGTAAGCCCATGAGTGTGACAGGGGACGGTTCTTCGTCACGCTTGGTCGATTTGTTAATAGGTGTGACAAAAAACCGTCCCCTGTTACACTCGTGGGCTGCTTGTCTCAATACGTTGACAAAGTGGGGCGTGGAATGGCACAGCCCGTCACACTTTGTTCCCCATCTTAGGAGGTGACACTAATGGGACATAGGGACAGGTCCCTTTCCCATTCCCCTGTCGAAATTTGAGTAGGAGGTGCTCTTATGAACGCTCAAAAAGACCGAGTCAGAAATGTTAATGAAAATCCCTGTAATATGTGTATGCCGCTGGGAGCCATCGTTCCCTTCAAGGGTATAGAAAATGCGATGGTGATCATTCACGGCTCACAGGGTTGTGCTACGTATATGCGCCGACATATGGCTGAGCATTTCAATGAACCGATTGATGTGGCATCCAGTTCTATAACAGAAAAAGGAACAATTTACGGGGGAGAAGCCAATCTTAGACAAGGCCTCGATAATCTGATTCGTCTCTATAACCCGCGGGTGGTGGGTATATTAAGTACCTGTCTGGCCGAAACCATCGGCGAGGACATCGTAGGAACAGCGTCAGTATATCAGCAGGAGAAAGGACATTCCCCCGTTCCGAGATTAGTCCCTGTTCCCACGCCCGGCTATGGGGGCTCTCATGCCGAAGGATATTTCAAGGCGTTGGTGAGCATCGTTGCAACACTATGCAGGAAGACGCGCAAACATGACGGTATCAACGTCATTGTCCCCCATATCAGCCCGGCTGATGTGCGAGAAATCAGGCGGATTTTGGAATTAATGAAGGTCAATTATACCCTGCTGCCTGACATAGCCGATACCCTGGATAGCCCTTATACTAAGGTTTATAAAAAAATCCCTGCCGGCGGTACTCCGCTGGAGGCTATTGAAGCCATGGCAGATGCCCGGGCCACGATACAGTTTGGTGAAACCATGGATGATGACCTGTCCCCCGGGAATTACCTGGAAAGCAAATACGGGGTACCTTTGCATAACCTGCCATTGCCAATAGGAATAGAGGCCTGTGATCGGTTCCTTGCCCTACTGCAAACCCTGACTTTAAACCCGGTGCCCGAGGTTCTGCAGAAGGAGCGCGGCCGGTTGCTGGATGCCATGGTAGACTCCCATAAGTATAATCGCGAGGGTCACGCGGCAGTCTTTGGCGAACCGGAAACCGTTTATGCCATAAGCCGGCTATTGGTGGAAAACGGTATAGCTCCGGCTATTCTTGCTACCGGCAGCGCCAAAGGGCATTTGCCGTATTTACTGCAACAACTGACTGCCGAGTGCGACGAAAAGGCCTTGATAATGATGGATAGTGATTTTGCCGATATCCGCCGCCATTGTGCCGGCAAGGGTATTAATCTGGCTATCGGAAGTTCGGATGGACGCCTGCTTACAGAACGAGAAGGCATTCCTCTGGTGAGGCTGGGCTTTCCTATCCATGATCGCATTGGCGGCCAGCGTATTTTATCACTGGGTTACACCGGTACCATCATGCTGCTGGATCAGATTACCAATACATTGCTGGCTGCTAAATACAGTCACTATCGCCAAGATCTATACCAGCGTTTTTACCCGGATCGACCATCAAGCATGGAACAATAAGTCAGGAGGAACTGATTATGACTGAACACCTGGATATTAATAAAAACCACCCCTGTTTTTCCCCGGCAGCCGCCCATCAGCATGCTCGTATTCACCTGCCAGTAGCGATGCACTGCAACATTAGCTGTAATTATTGCAACCGCAAATACGACTGCTTAAATGAAAGCCGCCCGGGAGTAACCAGTGAAATAATTACGCCTTGGCAAGGTCTGGAGCGCTATCAATACTACAAAGAACGTTTGACCAACCTCAGCGTGGTGGGTATTGCCGGTCCGGGCGATGCCCTGGCCGATTGGGATTTAAGCAGTCAGACCATCGGCTTGATTCGTGATTACGACCCCGAGGTTCTATTGTGTTTATCAACCAATGGCCTGAAGCTGCCTCAGCTGGCAACCAGCATCGTGGAATTAGGAGTATCTCATGTAACCGTAACCGTGAACACTATCGACCCCCAGATCGGTGCCAGGATTTACCGGTATGTGAACTATCGGGGGCAAAAATATACCGGCATTGAAGGCGCCAGCCTGCTCCTGGGCAACCAATTGGCTGGCATCCGTTACCTTACCAGGCATGGAATAATGGTAAAAGTAAATACGGTTATGATACCCGGAATAAACGATCAAGGGATAAGAGATGTAGTACACACCATGAAAGACCTGGGGGTTTTTATGACCAATATCATGCCCCTGATTCCTGTTGAGGGCAGTGTTTTTGCCGGCCTTCCGGCCACCCCCACCGATGCGCTTACATCGATGCGTAAACTCTGTCAAACGGAAATGCGCCAGATGTTTCACTGTCAGCAGTGCCGGGCTGATGCGGTGGGTTTGCTGCAAGATCATTCCTGTGCCAGGAAAATTGAGCAACAGGCGGTTTGATCAAAGCCAAAATCTATCTATAATCATTATCTAGTCCCAAAGGAGGCATTGGAAATGGAAATAGCCATATTAATAGAGGAGAGCGGGGCTGTTGCCCTGCTTCAGGAAGCTGATACAATTCAGGTTTATCACCACCACTGCGGAATTTGGGAAGTATCTCGCAGTATGCCCCTGGCGCTCCCCACAGCGCATGGTTTACCGGGCTTGCGCCGATACATGCAGACGGTAGTGGATTTTTTAGGGGAATGCCGCACCCTGGTCGGGCTTTCCGTAATCGGTTTGCCGTTTTTCGAACTGGAGAAGGCCGGGTTTACTATCTGGGAATTACCCGGTTCTCCCCTGCAAGCCCTGGACCATATCCGGGCGGCGGAAGATACCGCCCGCGAACTACCAGCCATGAAGATTATTATGCCCAGTCTTCAGCCCCGGGAGATTTCTCCCGGTTGTTATACTATTTCTATCAAGGACATTCAAAATTGCAATGGTAAAATTACCTCCAAACAGATTTTATACCCACTGCTTAAGAAGATGGACTTTCACCGCCTGGAAGTAATCTGTTCCCATGTTCCTCCCTGGTTGGAACAGCAAATAATTACCGGGCAATTAACTGCTCAAATTATTCCGATAAACCAGCTGGAGACCAGTATAATCATCAGCGGCGATAGTTGAGAGTGGACATGAAGAGTTGATAGTTGACAGTAAAGGGATTACGTGGAACGGAGAACAGGAATTGGTGATAAGTGATAGTCAGGGGATGACGGGGAACTAGGAATAGTGGAGAGTGGAATACTCCCCCAAGATTATTTTTGTATATCCAACCTGTGTTGTCGGTGTCATCGGCGACGACATTGATGCGATGTGTAAAAGAGTTGAAAAGCGACATGGCATCCGGGCTCTATCGCTCACAAGCGGAAGCCGCAGCACCTCTTTCAATGCCTGAAAACCTATATTTTGACTATGTGCACCAAAATCTCCATATTATTAGTTAAGCATCGGAAGAAACTGCGGAGCAGTTTCTTCCGATGCACTGCAACGAAGCGGGGGATTATAACCCGCCGCCATTTTTTGTTTAGTAACCCGACCGCTTAAAGAAGCGGGGGACATCTTTTCACCTCGTTATATCTTGGGAACATTATATCATGGGGACATTCCTCCGAAGGAGGTGTGTCCCCGTACATTATTTGAGGTGGGTCCCCGTTCCTTATTCAGGGGGGTGTCCTCGCAAATTATGGTCTGTCGCATTTTTGTCAGGAGTCGTTCTTTCCTCTTAACGTATATAGTCTTATTTTACCATCAACCTTTTAACCCGCTCAGCCAGGCAGCCCAGGTTGGTAGTGCCTTGCAATACAGCGTTATTGCATTCGCCGTTGACATTGCTGGTATATACCGCACCATAGCCATTGCCATAAACATTATGCAAATCTACCATTACCCCTAAAAGCATTAATTCCTTTTTATCTACCAGATCGGCTACTGCACGATTGGCTAAAAGGTATTTGATCTGCATGTCCACATTAAGCTCTGCCAGCTGACTGTAAAGCAGTTGTTTATCCTGGCTGTCAAAAACCAGGCCGCTTTGGAGCCGTCCTTCATCCAATGAGTTCTTGACAATGGATAATTCACTTCTAATCGCCATCGGTTCCTCAAGAAAATTGCTTTCTGCCGCCTTGATAGCTCCGCAGTCCGTATGCCCGGCCACTATCATCAGAGGAGTTTGCAAATGCAAGAGTCCGTAAAGGATGGACCCCTCATTGGTTTTAACCTGATTGCCGATATTCTCCACCGAGAATATCCGGTTGAATATTTCCCCGAAAATATTTACCGGCATCCGCGAATCCGAACAGGTTAAAAGGGTAATACCCGGGTGCTGTCCATAATTGCCTTTGGCAAAAGCCTCGAGGGGGAAATCCTTTTGAAAGGAAACTATGCTCTCCTCCAGACTTTT
>JAQUXM010000024.1:17196-20379 GCA_028692415.1 Syntrophomonadaceae bacterium
TTGGTTTTAACGCAGCTGGCCGTGAACTGCCAGCCAGATACAGGCAGGTTCTTGGGAAGTATACTCCACCCGGTGCCGTTCCCGCGCGGCTATTAACACCCAATCACCCGGATTCATATCCAGGCTCCGGCCGTTTTCCCAAGCCAGCCGGGCCTGACCCTGCAGCAATACCACCCATTCATCCCGCTCCTGTTCATACCAAAAACCGGGCGGCGACACCTGCCCGGTTGAGATTATTCTTTCAATCAAAACTCCCTGATCAGGGATTAGAGCTTCAAATAATTCCTCTGTTGGTATCTCCGGTGGCAAATCAAATATATTCAATTTTCTGCCTCCCCTCGAATACTATCAACATGGCCCATTTATAATAGTTTTATAAACTTATTATAAAGCCCGTCTTAATACGCCTATTAAATCCGGCTTGCTCATAAAATCTTAAGGTTTCTTCTTTTTGGGAACCAGTTAAAAGCATAACCTTATAGCAATTGTTTTCTTTGGCTATTTCTATTGCTTTATGCAACACTTTTGTTCCGTAGCCTTTTTCTCTATGATCTGAATGTGTAATAACATTTTCTATCAATCCATAGGGACGAAGATTTCTGGTAAGATTTTTAATTATGGCAAGCGTACAAGAAGAAATTATTTCTTCATCTTTGGTAATGATCAGATAATGCAAATTTGGGTCATTGTATATATCATTCCACAGTGATTCTAACGATTCGTTTTCTTCAACTTCAGGATCATCAGGATGTAATTGCTTGTATAAATTCATCAGTTTTCTCAGTTCATCATAATGAATTTTCCTTACCATCTCCGACATTTTACCAAACATTCCTTTCACTGTACTCAAGGCGTCTTATTATTATACCATTTATATACAGAAGCGAGTTTCGGCAAGCTGCCCTTTAACAACAAACCTTTCGCCTATTTAATGTCTGGTTATCTCGCTCAACCCTAATGATTATGGTAAAATAGGCACGATAGTACTTACTATATATCTTTCTAAGGCAGGTTGATTGTTATGAATTTGCCAACTGAAATACAGATTCTGAAGCTCGTTATTACTAAGCTGGAGCAACTGGGCATAAGCTACATGTTATCCGGTTCAGTAGCCAGCAGCTTTTATGCGCAGCCCCGCATGACCAGGGACATTGATATTGTAATTGAGCTTGCCGTCGAAGATATTTCCAGATTACTTGAGGTATTTGCCGGGGAATTCTATTTAGATGATGAAGATATGGCTGATGCAGTAAAAAGACAGGGTATGTTTAATATTGTCCATTATCAAGCAGTGGTTAAAATTGACTTTATTGTTCGCAAGGATTCCCCTTACCGGAAACTTGAATTTGAGCGAAGAATAAAAAAGTCAATTGCTGATTTCACGCTGTGGGTAGTAAGCCCCGAGGACTTGCTTATTTCCAAGTTGTTTTGGGCCAAGGACAGCAAATCAGAACTACAGTTAAAGGATGTGGGCAGTATTTTGCAACATCAGGGTGATAATTTGGATTTGCCCTACATCAATCGTTGGGTTCGGGAACTGGGTATCGATCAGCTATGGGAGGAAGTAAATAAATGAATGATACCAGCTCGGCTATACAAAGAAAAATGCTGGAAATGATGCAGGAGAAGAGCGAGGTTGAGAGACTATTTATGGGTGCTTCCATGTTTGATACGGCCCGTTCCATAACCAGAGCAGCCATTCTGGAAGCAAAGCCCGATATCTCTCCTGCTGAATTTAGGGCTGAGTTTTTCCAGCGCTGGTATGGAGAAGATTTCGAGCCATGTAAAAGTAAAAAAATAATTGCCGCTTTGCTTCAAAAGCCATAAAACGCTGTTTTTTAACTTTTAATTTTACCAAGTATACAGTATTAATGAAAGTTTATTGTTGCTTTCCTTATTTGGAGTGCTATAATCATTAAGGATTAAACCGTATAAATTTTTGGGGACAAAGGCGTCCTCCGCACGCATACAGAAAAGTTTTGCGCTAGGGAGGCGTTTTTTTTTTGGGGTGAAGTGGGGAGGATAATAAAGATGGAGGTAAGTAAATGACAGCTCGCAAAGGATATTTGCTGCTTGAAAATGGATCTGTTTTTGCCGGGAAATTGCTGGGACAGTTATCGCCAACTTCGGGAGAGGTAGTTTTCAATACCAGTATGGTAGGCTATGACCAGGTAATCAGCGACCCTTCCTATGCAGGCCAGATTGTGATTATGACCTTTCCGTTGATTGGCAATTACGGTATAAATAGACACCATTTGGAATCTGATACCCCGTGGTTGAGAGCTCTGGTAGCCAGGGAACTGTGCCCGGAATCCGGATGCCAGCATTACCAGCAGGAAATGCGGCTTGACGAATACCTGCAGGATAATAATATACCCTGCCTTACTGGAGTTGATACTCGTGCCTTGACTCGTATGATCAGGACCCGAGGCACCATGGGGGGTGTTATTGTTGACTCTTTGGATGCAAAAGAAGAACTGATCAAGTCAGCGAATTTAGGTCTGCAGCCACCTCCCGAAGGTTTTGTCATGCAGGTTAGCAGAAAGGTTATCACCCATTTGGGCTCGGGCAGCAGCAAACGTATTGTACTGATGGATTTCGGGGTTAAAAAAAGTATAATTACTTCCCTCTTACGACTAGGTTGCGAAGTACTAATAGTTCCCGCCGCAACTACTGCCTCCGAGATTATGGCCCTTAACCCTGATGGAGTGCTGCTGTCCAATGGACCGGGCGACCCGCTCAATTGTCCCTATGCCATCCATACCATCTCCAACTTGCTCGGCAAGCTGCCTATTTTCGGCATTTGCCTGGGGCACCAGCTGCTGGCTCTGGCTTTGGGAGGAGACACTTATAAGATGCCTTTCGGTCACCGAGGAGGTAATCATCCGGTTAAAAACCTACAGAATGGCCGGGTTTTTATTACCTCGCAGAACCACGGTTATGCTGTAAATAAGGACTCTTTGAAAGATCCTGACCTGGAGCTTAGCTTTATCAACCTTAACGATAACAGTGTTGAAGGCCTGCGCCACCGGCACTTGGCTTTAATGTCAGTACAATTTCACCCGGAAGCTGCTCCCGGACCCGAAGATACCCGCTATCTTTTTGATGACTTCATGACCATGATTGCCTGAAGAATTGCTTTGGCAAACACCAAAATGGGGACATTCCACGAGGAAGAGCCTG
>JAQUXM010000024.1:20479-28543 GCA_028692415.1 Syntrophomonadaceae bacterium
GGGGTATGAGAATGGTAAAAAACTTTGCCCGTGCTTCCACCGGTATTAACGGTCTGGATGAAATACTGGACCACCTGCGGATGGGTGACAACGTAGTCTGGCAGGTAAATTCGGTTGAGGATTACTGCCATTTCGTTCAACCCTTTATCAAACAGGCTAAAGCGGAAAACCGTCCTATCGTTTACATGCGTTTTGGTCAACATAAAGAAATCTTGCCCCATCACCCGGATATTAAGGTGTACGATCTCGATGCCAGCCAGGGTTTCGAAACCTTTTCGGCTGCCGTGCACAATATAGCATCGGCCGAAGGTGAGGGTGTTTTCTATGTATTTGACTGCCTTTCGGATCTCCTCTCGGCCTGGGCTACAGATTTGATGATTGGTAATTTCTTCAAGGTAACCTGCCCCTATTTATTCGAACTTGATACTATTGCCTATTTTGCTATTTTAAGAGACCGTAATTCCTATGATACTATCGCTCGCATCCGTGAAACCACTCAATTGCTGCTCGATGTTTACCAATTCGACGGCAAGTATTTCATCCATCCCCTCAAGGTCTGGAACCGCTATTCTCCTACCATGTATCTGCCCCATGTGGGGGTGGAAGAAAAGTTTCTGCCCATTACCAGCAGTGTGGAGGCATCCCGTCTCTTTTCCGCTTTTCAAGGCTTTGGCCCGGGCAATGTCGGACGTAAATTGGACTACTGGGATCGGGTTTTTCTTAGTGCCCAGGAGTTAATCGAGCGGAACCGGGAAGGTGACCCCCCCACTGCCCAGGAACAAACCGAAATGCTGGATCAACTCTGCAAGATGATACTGGGACGTGATGAACGGGTTTTGACTCTGGCCCGCAAATATTTCTCATTACCGGATTTGTTGGAAATCCGCAACCGCCTATTGGGCTCCGGCTTCATTGGGGGTAAAAGCCTGGGCATGTTGCTGGCACGCAAGATACTAACCGCATCCTCTGCTCGTGATTGGGATTCCCTTCTGGAAGTTCATGATTCTTTTTATATTGGTTCGGATGTTTATTATACCTATCTGGTGGAAAATGAGTGTTGGAACCTGCGCCTGGAGCAAAAAAAGGAAGATTGCTATTTTTCAGCCGCGGAAAAAATTGAAAGTCAAAATTCTAAACGGGGTGTTCCCCGCCAACATACGGGAGCAGTTCAGCCGGATGCTGGAGTATTATGGACAATCTCCAATCATAGTCCGTTCCAGTAGTCTCTTGGAAGATGGTTTTGGCAATGCATTTGCGGGAAAATATGAAAGCATCTTCTGTGTTAACCAGGGAGATTTGCAGGAGCGTTATGAGGTTTTTGAGCAAGCCGTAAGAAGTATTTTTGCCAGCACCATGAACGAAGATGCCCTTTCTTATCGTCTGCAGCGCGGCCTGGGCGCCAGTGATGAGCAGATGGCACTGCTGGTACAGCGGGTATCCGGTTCCCATCACGGACAATATTTTTTCCCGGACTTGGCCGGGGTAGCCATGTCGCACAATCCTTATGTCTGGAGGGCAGATATGGATTCGCGGGCTGGCATGATGCGTTTGGTGCTGGGCCTGGGCACCAGGGCAGTTGACCGGGTGGAAGATGACTATCCTCGTTTTGTTGCTCTGGATAAGCCTTTGCTGCGTCCCGTCTCCAGTCCGGAAGATCTCCGCAGGTATTCCCAGCACAAGGTCGATGTCCTGGACAGTATTTTAAATGACTGGGATAGTGTCAGACTGGCTCAAATATCTTCTCTTGATCCGGCTATTTCCTGCTGGAACCTGGCTGCCGAACCTGATCATGAGACCAGCCGTCGTATGAAAGAACTCGGTTACAGTGATTCGCTGGCCTGGATTTTAACTTTTGACCGCTTGCTGACTGATACACCTTTGGCCAGTATCATGACCGAAATGCTACAAACTTTGGAAAATGCCTATGAATATCCGGTAGATACTGAATTTACGGTAAACTATCTGGATGATAATAAAATGCAGTTTAACCTTCTGCAATGCCGACCCTTGCAAACCATCAAAAAGGCTGGCAAATCTTGGTCACCCATTGCGGGTGGTTCAAAAAGGCCGCTTTTCTCAACCCGGAGTAACTTTATGGGCAGTGAGGTTTCCCTTATTAATAAAATCGTTTTTGTCCAACCCCGCCCCTATATTGCCCTGCCCTTTGCCGAAAAATATCAAGTGGCCCGGCTGGTCGGCAAATTAAACCGCTTATTCGCTACTGACCGCTCCTTGGAAGTGATGCTGATGGGGCCGGGACGCTGGGGGACCAGTACCCCTTCACTGGGCATCCCGGTTTCTTTTGCTGAAATCTGCAATGTTAGAGTGCTGGTAGAAGTGGCCTGTAAAGAAGAAGGCTACATGCCCGAATTATCCTATGGTACTCATTTCTTTCAAGATCTGGTAGAGACACAAATATTCTATGTCGCTCTTTTCCCCGGGGAAGACAATGTTGAATTCAATCCTCAATTTTTAAGTGAAGCTCCCAATTTGTTTGGCGAATTGCTTCCTGAACATAGCCGTTGGCAGGAAATAATTAAAGTAATCGATCTGGATAGTATCAAACAGAGCCTTTACCTGGATTTGGACCTGCAGGAACGGCAGGTAGTTGCTTACCTGACAGAGGATTGAAATGGCTGCATGAGGTAAGGTCAATGACAAAACGCACGGCCATACCTATTCTCCTTAAGTCCTTTGCCATAGGCTGCTGACGGGCAATTATCCATAAGCACTTCTGCTCAGTTTCCATAGCAAGATTAACTGCATGCACCTCAAAGGGGAAAGCAAAAATATCACTATCTGCGGCAATATCTGCGAATCAGGCGACCTACTAGCGGAAGATTATCCCTTACCCCATTGCAACCCCGGAGATATTCTGGCTATTCTAGATGCCGGTGTGCCTATGGTTATTCCATGGCGGTGAATTATGAAAGTAAAAACCGATCGGTAAGCAGTAGCAAAAGAACCATCCCCATGCCTCCCTGCCTCCCCCTCCCCATAAGGATATTTAATGTCAAATGCCCGGCCTGATCTCATTTGAGTCCAGACGTTTGAGTTCATAAAAAAGCAATACACCGCTTAAAATGAAAGAACCCAGGTCGGCAACCGGTGCTGCCCGCCATACGCCTTCCAAACCCCAGAATTGCGGCAAAATCAGTAAAGCGGGAATATAAATCAATATATATCTTGATAAAGTTAAAATGGTGGATTGTTTTGGCTTGCCCACCGATTGAAAATAAATGGAACCAACAACCTGAAAACCTATAACCGGAAGAAAGAGAAAAACGGTTAAGAGGCCATGGGAACCCAGGATAATTAACTGCATATCGTTTTTAGCAAATATACCGATTATGGCCTCAGGAAAGAGTCGGGTGAAAACAAACCACACCGAGAGAATTAATGTAGCGGTGGCAATTGCTGATTTCAATGTTTCTTTAATCCGTTTATGCTGTCTGGCCCCGTAGTTATACCCGATAATTGGCTGGGCTCCCTGGCTAATGCCGATTACCGGCATTACCAGGATAGTCGAAACGCTAAAAATAATTCCCATAGCGGAAATGGCCAGGTCTCCGCCGTAAATGCCCAGGCTTTTAAGCAATACCACCTGTTTAATACTATCAACCAACTGCATGGCAAAGGGAGGGAAACCGATAGTGATAATTTGCAGTAAGACTGAAGGCTCCGGTTTTAGATTTCTCCAGCGAATTTTTAAAAAGCTTCTTCCGCTAAAAAAGTAATGTAAAACCCATAGGGCAGAAATCCCCTGCGCTATCACGGTAGCCAGAGCAGCTCCTTTAATACCCAGACCAAGAATAAAGATAAAATAGTAATCCAGAATAATGTTGGCAACGGCTCCAATAAGCATAGTATACATAGATGTGCGGGGATTTCCTTCAGCGCGTATGAAATTGTTCATGCCAAAGCTGATTCCAAATAGTACTGTACCCAGCAAGATTATTCTCAAGTAGTCGCTGGCATAGGGTAATACGTCATTACTCGCTCCAAACAACTGCAGTAAAGGAGTTATAAAAAGCAGGCCCGGAGCGGACAAAGCTAACAGAAGAATGGTCAGCAAAAACAGGGCATTCCCTGCTATTAATTCGGCCTCCTTTTTTCTCTTTTCACCCAATCGAATAGATATCAAAGATGTTGCACCCATCCCTACCAGCAGGGAAAAGGCCATAATGACAAGTATAATAGGGAATACAACCGTGGTACCGGCAATGGCCAGGGAACCAACCCCCCGGCCAACAAAAATCCGGTCCACAATGTTATATAAGGCACTTACGGTCATTCCAACTATAGCCGGTATGGAGAATTTTAACAGGAGTGAATTGATACTGCCTTCTTCCAATTGCTTAGAATAATCCATCCTATTAACTCCTTAAAGTCTTTCAAATAACCCAATCGGTTAGGGCGAAGTTTCTATAGAATTCCGCCGCTTCCGTTATAGGTCGGAACCTTAACAGTTGTAATTGGGAGCTTAGCCAGCTACTTCAAGCCTTACCGTGCCTGTATCACCATCCACCATGATTTCCTGTCCATCCTGGATGATTCGCATGGCCCCGGCTACGTTTACTACGGCGGGTATTCCGTATTCGCGGGCAACGATGGAGCCGTGGGACAAAAATCCTCCGGTTTCCATCACTACGGCACCGGCTTTTAAGAACAAAGGGGTCCACGCCGGATCGGTGGAGGGTGCTACCAGTATCTCCCCGGATTGCAGACGTTTCCCTTCGGAAGGGTGAGCAATTAACCTGGCTATGCCGGAAGCTCTGCCGGTTGCTGCCGCTACTCCTTGCAGACGGTCTCCGGAACCCTGGCCGACCGGCCCTGAAAAGACCGGCTTTTCCCCATGGATAATATCGGGAGCGGGAAGCGTTGCTTTTTTCTTGTGGCTCACTTTTCTGAATTCCACCAGAGCATTGAGCCCGTTACCGTTCCACTCCTCACGCAAAATGGAAAACAGATCCGGCCAGGAACAGAAAAACACATCGTCCGGCTCATTGATGAGGCCCCGCTGGTAAAGGCGCTGGCCCAGCTCCTGGGCCATCAAGCGGTAGGGTTCCGTAGCCATAACCAGAACCGACTTGGTCATCTCCCTTACTGCTGCACCTTCCTGTGCGGCCTTGATTCCCTGGCGGATTTCCTCCCGGACCTCGGGGGGGACAGTTTCCGCCACCTCTTGCCAGGCCCGCTCAAACTGCAGCTTCTGCTGAACCTTCAAGTCACCCGGGCGGGCGGTATCCATAGTATCCTTGATTATATCCAGCGGATAAGTGGGGTCTTCCTTCCAGCGAGGATTGATAATATCCAGTTCATATACGCCACGGTGACCATATTCCTCTATAAAGGTCCGGAAAGCCTGTTTGAAGGGAGAACTTGCCGGTAGTTCTGCTTCCCACAAAAACGGGTTAAAAGCCGCAGCTTTCAAATACCGGACTGCAGCTTCATCCCGGCGGGCCAGTTCGGCCAGCTCCAAGAGCCGGTAGCCGTGATCGGCACTGGTTATTCCCGCCTGACCGCCTACCATTAAGCCATTCAGAACCACAGTTGCACGGGCACCGAAGTATTCGTACAGCTTTTGCATCAGGGTCATAACCGGCATAGTGCCGACTGCAGCCAGGAAAGTGAATCTCTCACAATAAGTCCTTATGATACTGCCGAGTTCCATGTATTTATCCTCAAACTCCGAGTCCGGCAGGCGGACAAATCCTGTTCCGGTTACGGCTTGAGCAGAACGGGGAACTTCGGCGAAAATACGGGGCGCATCGGCAGCCGCTTCCATAACCAGCTTCATCATACCCATCCCACGGCTCTGCCTTTCCCGTCCCAATTCCCCCGCATAAGGATCGGGGTCATCTATTTTTAGTTGGGGTTGGTGTCCTCCCCAAAAATCGTTGAAAAAGTCGGGCATTGAACCGTGGCAATCGTAGTAGGCCCACTGCAGGGCGGATATATTGCAGTACAGCCTCCCGTTAAAATAACGTGAAAATTCAAATCCCTCCGGCATCCGGTACCCGATGGCGGGAAACTGGGTATATTGAATGGTATCGATCGTATTCTTGAGCAGGCGTAGTTGCAGGGGGGAAACGGCCATGGGCGCCGCATCCCGGTAATTGCCGTTTGACCATATGGCCGGCTGGTCTTTCAAGGCCGTAAATGTATATTCCGGCAAGGCGGTTACGGGCCTGGACTGAAGCAAATAAAATTCCCGGCCGTCATAGGCCCACTCCACATCCTGATGTTGTTCGCATTCCCCCAGGGATTCAAAAACCCGCATCAGCAGCAGGCCCAGTCGCTCAATTTCCTCATCATTCAACACCGGCCGGGATGACAGCTCATCGCTATACAAAAATTCAGTGTTTCCGTCATCTGCAGGCCGGGTGTAGCCCTGTTTGCGTCCGGTATTGCGCTTAAGCAGAACAGGTACCGGATTCCAGGGCTGAGCATCCAGATAATAGCTGTCCGGTTCCATTGAACCGCTTACTACCGATTCTCCCAAACCAAAATTAGCATTAATAACTATAAGATCCCGGCGTCCGGTCTGAGGATCGCAGGTGAAGCCTACCCCGGCCGCCTGAGCCTCCACCATTTCCAGCAGTACCACGGCCGGAAGTACTTCATTGTCATCCAGATTCATCCTGCGCCGGTAGGCTACGGCCCGTGCCGACCACAAACTCGCGTAGCAGCTTTTAATTGCTGCAAGTATGTTTTCCAGGCCGCGAACATTCAGAAAAGACTCATGAATGCCGGCAAAAGATGCAGCAGCCGAATCCTCCGCCGAAGCCGACGATCTTACCGCAATCGCTTTATCAAGCAGGCCCAGGTTTTGCAGGGCAGCAGATATTTCATCTATAATGGCTTGGGGTATCAAGCCCGATCTGAATTTTCCCTCCAGCTGAGACAAGGCGTGAGTGTAATCGCCGAGGTTGGCGGCGGTTATTTTGCTTGCTATATCAGCAATATCACGGTTTAAACCGTTGTAGTTGATGAACTCAATATAGGCATCGCTTGACAGTACGCCACCGGGCGGAACGTTAAAGCCAAAGCTGTCCAGCCGCGCCAGGTTCCAACCCTTGCCGCCCACTTGATCAGCTCCTGCTTGCAAAGCCTGATCCCATATGATAAAGAAATTCCCTGAATGCTTCTTCAAAACTCATCGCTCCTTTCAATAAATGCAAAATTATCAATCAAGTCCCCTTATGATTCTATTTCGAACGCTTATCATCACTTCTTATGCCATCCAGAACTATATCCACCATTCTACTGATCTCCTCACGGAGTTCAAAACTGGAAGTATCCTGCAGCCATTCCCAGACTATCGTACCGCGCAGCAAATCAACATAACGAACCAGCCATTTAAAGTGAACATCCGACCTTATTTCTCCAGATTGTTGCCCCTGTCGGATTATCTCAGCTATAATCCTGTAGGTGCCCCTTTCTTGAAACTCATTTTTTGAATCCTGATTTTTGTCATAAGAATAATACGAGGTTTTAAAGCGATAGGCGAGAACAATTCCCGTAAGCTCAGGGTTGAGTTCCACCCACCCGTAGGCATTGTTTAATGCCTTAAGCAAGCGGGACCGGGTATCAGGGAGCTTTTGCAGTTTTGCCAGTGCCTCCTCTGCCATCTGGGTGGAAATGCCTCTGACATATTCGTTAGCAATAGCCTCTTTCACCGGAAAATAGTTGTACAGCGTTTTCCGAGCCACATCGGCTTCTTCTGCAATCTGCTCCATGGTAGTATTGGAAAAGCCTTGCTGTTCAAACAGCTTCATGGCAACGTTTATTATCTTCTGCCGCAGTTCCCTTTTTTTTCTCTCCATTCGCCCTTCACCGGATATACTGTCTATTTCCACAATCTGCACCTCCTGAAATTATCCCTTAATAAATCTGTAGTTTAAAGACATAATTACACAATGCATATAATTATACAATGTGTAAAAAAATTATATGTTGTTTCCCCCTAATTGTCAATAATATTAGAAAAATTAATTAATTCATCTATACCCCGGAAAACGATAGACTTTCATCAATCCGCATTAGGCCCTGCCGCACGGT
>JAQUXM010000025.1:0-18629 GCA_028692415.1 Syntrophomonadaceae bacterium
TTCGGGTAGTTGCTTCGGGAAATACCTCAGTTGGTACGGTGCAATTGGGAAGCGGTGCCGCCCTTATAGAATCTAATTCCAGCGGACCGGGATTTGAGAAAGTCAGTCTCGCGGATACTATTCCTGCGGGGTCCAAGGTTTCTTTAAGCGGTAGCTTCAGCGAAGTTAATGTGGACGCAGCCAAAGTCAATTTGGCAGTAGTTGCTGGCAGCATAGCCAGGATGGAGGTAGCGGCCAAGGCAAGTAGGGCAAGTATTAATGTTGCCGGTGATGCCAGGATTAGCACCCTAACCCTTAATGCGGCAGTATCTGTAACTGGTAGAGGAACCATCGATACTGCAAAGGTAAGTGTTGCTGGAACAACTTTCGAACAAAAACCTGCTGCTATAGAAAATCCGAACAATGTAAGCATAAACACCGGGGTCAGCACGTCGGGAGGCGGTGGCGGAGGATCTGGAACCGGCAGTGGCAATAATCCCTTGAGCTTTTTAAGCTCAGATCCTGCTGACGGCAGTACCGGGATTTCAAGCACAGCGATTATCAGACTAACCTTTGACCGGGGAGTGGTAAGGAATTATTGGGATAATAACCAGAGTTGTATCAGCATGCAAGACAGCTCCGGCCAAGCTGTTGCGATCATGGTTTACCGGGCTACGAATTATCTGGATGATAGTGAAAAAGAAAATATTTATGTTGCTCCTAATTCGTCTTTAACTGCGGGCAGCAGTTATACCTTAACGATATCTGCCGGCCTTAAAGCCAACAATGGCAATACACTGGGAACTGCTAGAAGCATAACGTTTACGGTAGCCGCATCTTCGGGAGGCGGTGGAGGAGGATCTGGTACGGGCGGTGGCAGTGGCAATAACCCGTTAGGCTTCGTTAGCGCAGATCCGGCCGATGGCAGTACCGGTCTATCAGCGACACCCACGATTAAGCTTACCTTTGACCGGGGAGTGGCAGGAGACTATTGGGATAACAACCAGACTTGCGTTTCCATGAATGACAGCTCCGGTCAATCCATAGCTATTATGGTTACTAGAGCCACGAATTATGAGGAAGACAGTGAAAAGTGCAATATTTACGTTACGCCTGCTTCATCTTTAACTGCGGGCAGCAGCTATACCTTAACGGTTGCTGCCGGCCTTAAAGCCAATAATGGCAATGCTTTAGGAACCGCTAAAACCATAACGTATACGGTAGCTGGTTCTTCAACCCCAGGAACCCTTGGCATCAGTGATGGCGACGGGCGGTCAGGGCTGAATGCCAAGGCTGCTAATGGCCCGGCTGATGGAGCTCAAACCGGCTGTAATGTAATGGCTTTCAAACTAATGGCCGACGCGGTGGAAGATATTATTATTTCAACGGGCAATAATATTAGCATCGCGATGAGCAATATTGGTGGGTTAGCCCAGGATGACCTGACGAATATTGAATTATTCACTGATCCGAATGGAGACGGCAGTACCGATGACGGAGCACTCGTAGCTGTTGGAGTGCTGGGGAGCATTACGGAAGGAAATGGGCTTATAACGTTTAACTTAAGTAGCCAGCAGACCATAGCGGCCAGTGGCTATATAAATTACATTCTCCAGTTCGACACCACTGCCAACTGGGGAGACAACGACACCTTCACTTTGGCATCGGATAGTATTAGTATAAATGCCAGCGGGGGCACCAGCCAACAGGCGGCTAATGTAACGGGAAGCATCACCCAGAGGAATTTTGTCAATCCAGTAGACTCTGCCGGGGTTCCCGTCTATCAAAATTCAGAGATAACCAACCAGGGAGATGTTAGCATATACTTTAGCCAAAATATGGAAAGCACCCTGGCTTTGGCCGGAAAAGAGGGGCAGTTTACAGTTATGGTGAATGAAGTGCCGGTATCGGTAACTGCTCTGCAATTAACCAGTACTACTACCAAGATAAAGCTGGTGTTGGCAAGCAAAGTAAGCAACGGGCAGTCAGTTACCGTGGCCTATACCAAGGATGCAGATGCGAACAAACAGGTAAAATCATCCGGGGGAGGAGTATTGGAGAGCTTTAGTGCCAAGCCTGTTACCAATAATTAATAGTTAGCTTTTTTCAAATAAAACGAAGGGTTTTTAAGTTGCTTCAATAATATGGTAGTAATTACAGCTTTAGTTCAGCCTGCTGCGTCAGTATGATAGATATGGGGAAAAGCCCTACAATGATTAAGGGAGGAATTGATTATGAACATCAGGTTCGGCAAAAGATCAAGCATATTATCAATTGCAATCCTGTTATTGCTAAGCTGCTTTTTAATGGCAGCATCAGGGTTTGCAGAAGATGCTGGTGACGGCAGCGGGGGTGGACAAGGGGTTCCACTAGAGTTGGTGTCTTCGATTCCCGCTGATGGACAAAAGAATGTGGCAGTTAACCAAGATATTAAGTTAACCTTTAACAAGAATGTGATTTATCTCTCGATAAGGGAAGATAATAAAAAGTGTTTTTCGCTATTAACGGCTGATGGCAGCAAAGTGCCAATTGAAGTAATAATGGCTGATGACCAGATTAACCCCGAAGAAAAAAGGAATATCAGTATCCACCCTTTACAGGTGCTTAAGCCGGGAACCGCATATGCGGTAAAAATATCACCAACCCTGCAGGCCAAGAATGGGACTAGTCTTGGGCGAGAGGTGACCATAAACTTTGTCACCGCAGGAACAGTGCCGAAACCTGCTCCAGCTGCTCCGACTGGCGAAACCGTAGCGAAGGAGGAAGCGATCAAAGCTCCTCCCACTGCAGAAAAGAGTGAAGTGACAAATACAGTAACAGAGGAGCAAAAAGCATCTGGAGTAGAAAAAACATCCTTGGAGGAAGATAAGGTAAAGCAGGGGCAGGAGAAGGAAGTAGCGACGGAAGAAAAATTACCGGTAAAGGATAATCCTCAAGACGAAAAGAAGCCGAATAGGACTTATGCAATAATTGCCGGATTGGTTTTAGTTGCCGGAGCCGGATATTTGCAGGCCCGAAAGAGAAGACAGAAATAAATGCCGGGCTCATCCCTGGGTTGAGGGAGCCTGTGCTAGTTATGCGGGCTTCCTGGCGACTTATGTATTAGGAGTGAACACCATCAATAAAAATATGCTATATACCTTGCTGCTGATAGGACCCCTGGCTTGCATATTTGTCAGCCTTTTTATAGGAAGATACCCGATATCAATAGCAATAGTCGCAAAAATTCTATGGTGCAAGCTAAGCTATAGCACTTGTAATATTTCGCAAATGCATCAAACCATTGTTTGGGACATTCGCATGCCGCGAGCGATTCTGGGAGCCCTGGTGGGAGGTTGTCTGGCAATCAGCGGAGCCTCCTTCCAGGGATTGTTTCGCAACCCTCTGGTAAGCTCGGGTATTCTGGGGGTTACATCCGGTGCTGGCTTTGGAGCGGCCCTGGCAATTTTGCTTTTTGATGCTGCTGCCCCCATATACCTTTTTGCCTTCCTTTTTGGCGGCCTGGCGGTTCTGCTCAGTTATCTAATCGGCCGGGTCTACAATACCACCCCAACCATTATGCTGGTTCTCGGTGGAACTATTGTCTCCTCGGTATTTGCGGCTTTGATATCTTTAACCAAATATGTAGCCGATCCGGCTGATGAACTGCCCACCATCGTATTCTGGTTGATGGGCAGTTTGGCATCGGCTCGCTATCAGGATATAATGATTGCGGGAATTCCCATGTTAGTTGGAATTCTTGGATTGCTGGCCATAAAGTGGCGTATCAATGTTCTGTCCATGGGCGACAAGGAAGCCCAAACCCTGGGGATCAATACCCGGCTGAACAAAGGAATTGTTATTGTATGCGCAACCCTGGCGACAGCAGGAGCGGTTTGCGTGAGCGGGATTATTGGCTGGGTAGGTCTGGTGATACCTCATATTGGCCGTATGCTGGTTGGTAATGACAACCGCGTGCTTATTCCCGCCAGCCTTTCGCTGGGGGCCTGTTTTCTGATTCTGGTGGATAATCTGGGCAGAATGCTGACTGGATCGGAAATACCCCTGGGAATTTTGACAGCTCTGGTGGGAGGACCGTTTTTTGTATATCTGCTTAAATCAACCAAAGGAGGCGGGTGGTAAACCATGCCTTTGCTTGCAGTTGAAAATCTGAGTTTTGCTTATAGTCACAGTGATGTGTTGAGCGATATATCCTTTAACGTCAACCGGAAAGAGATATTTTTTTTACTGGGTCCCAACGGCTGCGGCAAAACAACCTTGTTGGATTGCATTCTGGGTCTTTTGAAGCTGCGTCAGGGGAGCGTTAAATTTATGGGCAAGGAACTGAATGGCAGACGACCGGAAGACATTGCCCGGCAGGTTGCATATGTACCCCAGAGCCATGAAAAGACCTTTCCATATACGGTAAGGGAAATTGTGCTGATGGGGCGGGCAGCTTACATAGGCATGTTCAGTTCGCCATCGCCGGAGGATATGCGGGCTGTGGAGGAAGCACTGGAAAAGGTGGGTATTATTCGCCTTATAGACCGTCGCTATACCCAGTTAAGCGGAGGCGAAGGGCAACTGGTTCTGATAGCCCGAGCCCTGGCGCAAAAGACGGCGATGCTGGTAATGGATGAACCTACCGCCCATTTGGACTTCAAACATGAACTGGTAATTATGGAAACTATTGTAGAATTGGTTAGGGAAACCGGTCTGGCTATTATTATGGCGACTCATTTCCCCAACCACGCATTTTATTTTGAAAACAGTAATATTGCAACCAGGGTAGCCTTGATGAATGATCACAGATTCCTGATGGCAGGCAGACCATCGGAGGTATTGTCCGAAGGCAATCTAAAGACGATTTACAATGTTAATACCAGAGTAGTATCGTATTCTATTGATGCCAACCATGATTTAAAACAGGTGATACCTATCAGCACCCAATCCAGCTAATCAAAAGGGAAGGGGACTAAAAAGTATGCAAATGAAACCGAAGACTATTATATCCAGCGGGCTCCTGCTCTGCCTTTTATTAAGCCTGCTACTATGCAGTGCCTGCAGTAAAGAAGAGCAAACCGGGACACCGTCCAAGACGGCGAGCAAAACGATTACCGATTGCAATGACCGTAAGGTTGAAATTCCGGTGCAGATAAACCGGATTGCCTGTCTTTGCCCGGAATCGGGCTATATTCTGGCCATGTTGGGACAAGGGGATAAAATAGTAGCTGTGGTAGATGGTTTGCAAAGAGATCTGATCCTGACGGATATGTATCCAAATATAAAAGAGGCACCCAAGCCTAAAGTTAGTGGAGCAATAAATATAGAAGAACTGGTAAGAACCGATCCCGATGTGGTTTTTGTAAAGGCGGATATTTCCAGTGCGGAAGCGGAAAAATTAAACAAGAGCCATATCCCTTTTCTGACCATTGAGTTCAACAGCATCAAGGCGCAGCAGTATGCTATTGCCATGATTGGAAAAGCAATTGGAATGAGTGAGCAAGCTGAGAAGTATAATAAATATTACCAGAGCCGGATGGAAATGATTCAGGCGAGAGTAGCGGATATTCCCGAGGATCAACGGGTCAGAGTTTACCATTCTCTTAATGAAGCCACCCGTACCGACGTAAAAGGCAGCCTCTCCAGCGAGTGGCTGAATGCGACCGGTGCGCTTAATGTTGCCCTGAGCGGAGAGCTGAGAAATCTGGAAGGCAAGTATTTTGCAAGTCTGGAGCAGATACTATTATGGAATCCAGATGTGATACTGGTTAACGAAACGGCGGTGGCAGATTATATTTTGAGCAGTAAACAATGGGCTCCCCTGCAGGCAGTTATTAACCAGCGGGTCTGGCAACTGCCCAGTGGCATATCCCGTTGGGGTCATCCCTCATCCCCTGAAACACCGCTGGCGATAATGTGGACTGCCAAGACCATATATCCGGATAAGTTTGCTGATCTTGATATGGCAGCTGAAACCAGATTCTTCTACAAGGAATTCTTTGGCCTGGATCTAGCGGATGAGGTGGTTGACAGGATTCTCAACGGCGGCGGAATGCGTACGGCCAAGAAATAAGCGTGAATTTGAGCTGTGATTTTGGTAAGGAGGATATTAGTTGAGAGTATTTATTGGCATAGATGACACTGACAGCCTGGAGATAGGAGCAACCGGGAGGTCAGCCAATGAACTGCGCAAGCTCATTGAAGATAAAGGCTGGGGGAAAACCCAGGCTGTAACCCGACACCAGTTGCTGCTGCATCCGGATATCCCCTATACTTCTCATAATAGTTCGATGTGTTTTATTGCTGATATCAGCGAAGATTGCTATGAGGAATTAATCGCAGCAGCCGGTGAGTTTCTTCAAAGCACCAGTGCTCCGGGCTCCGATCCGGGTTTGTGTGTGGCGGTTGAAGCGCAAATCAGAGAACTCGCAGTTTTGATGAGTTTTGGGTTTAAAGCGAAGGAAGAAATTCTGACTAAAGAAGATGCTTATCAGACAGCCGCACAATGCAATATTCATCTTTCCGAACACGGCGGAACCGGTGAAGGTGTTATTGGGGCTCTGGCCGGTATTGCTTTAAGAGGGAGCGGCAATGATGGTCGTTTCCAGGGCCGGATGGAATTGAAAGCGGCCGGGGAAATAATGCTTATTGGGGATATTTTAGCCCAAAGCGATATAGATGAAGTGCAATCAATAGATGGCGAATTGCTGGCCGCGGATGAAAAGCTCATCCTGGGCGAAAAGGTTAAAAGTGTTCTCCTGGATGGCAAAAAAAAGCTGTTGGTCTACCGCCAAAATGACCGCTGGCACACCTGCAACAAGAAACAACTCAAAGCTTATTAAGGGGGACATGCCGGCTAAGGTACAGGGACACGCCTCGGCATTGCTAATCCCAATATTTGCCAAGAGAGCGGAATAATATCTGTGAAGGTACTTTGATTTTTGACCAAGAGGAAGTCCCCATGGCAGCAACCTTAGTTGTACCCCGCAGGGTGCACATCGCAGTCCCCGAAGGGCGGAGAAGGACTCCTTGACAGGAGTGTCCATAGCGGAAGGATGAAATCCCTATTATGAGGATCAGAGGTGTTTTTAGTGAAGATATATGTTGCGATTGATGACTCCCGGCAGCTTGATGGAGGGAAAGCCGGTGAAACCGCTTCCCTGCTGGGAAAATATATTGAAAAAAGGGGCTGGGGCAAAAGTGCGATTCCCAGCCGGCACCGGCTTTATCCCAACCCCGCTACGGGCTGTAAAAAGCACAATACCGCCCGCAGTTTGGCTGCAGATATTGATGAGCAACACCTGGCTGACTTTATTGATTATGCCTGTACGCTGGTAAAATCGACCGGAACCCCTGATTCCAATGCCGGGCTGGTCATTGCCATCCCTGAACTTATGGACAATCCCGGTGAACTGGTCCAGTATGCCTATCAGGTCAAGGAAGAAATGATAGGCAAGGAGGAAGCTTTAAAACTGGTCGACAGACCGGGTTTGTATGTGTTTGAGCTAAATGGCAGCGGCAATGGCATAATCGGAGCCTTGGCAGCAGCCGGGCTGCGTATGACCGGAAATGACGGGCAGTTTCGAGGCAAACTGCAGGTGGGAAGCGGAGAAGACTATATAGCCAGCGTTAAAGAAATAATAGCTAAAACCTACGTTGAGCAGGTAAAAAACATGGATTTTGAGCAGATCAGCGAATGCGAACATGTGCGCATGGGTGAAAAAGTTAAAGTGGTGCTGCTTGATAATAAATACACCTTAATGGTTTTTCCCACCAATATTGAACATCCAAAGTGGCAGACCAGCACTAGTCATATGCTGAGGGTTTTCTGATCACTGTATAGCGAGGCGAAAAGATGCCCCTGCTTCTTTCAGCGGTCGGGTTCCTATTAACAAAACAGGCGGCGGAGTCTAATCCCCGGTGTAGCGGTGTGTTGCACCTGCTCCGCAGTTTCAGCCGATGCTTAAAACGACGATAACAGGATTCGAAATTGGAGATGATGGACGGTGTGGACTATTAACCCGAAAAACCAGCGTGAGTTCATAGGGGGCAAGGAAGATTGGGAATTGGCCGCCCGGATAGCTGAAAAGTGCCCCCATTTCAAGCCCGATGATGAAGATGAACAGGTAGCTGATGAAGCATTATCCTGTTATAACTGCCTTTACCGAAGGTGGACGATAAAGTCGTTTGTGTGCTGTAAATGATTTTATCAATCCAAAACCGCAAACTCCCATTCATATCTAACAGCTGGCGGTCTTTGCCATAATTTAGATCTCCAATTCTACAAAATGTTGGACCAGCAGCGGGTCAAACTGGCTGCCTGAACAGCTTTTAATTTCAGCTATAGCCTCACTTTTGGGTATGGCTTTTTTATAGGGACGGCCTTGGACCATTACATCAAAGGCGTCAACAATAGCCAGGATGCGAGCGATAAGCGGGATTTCCCTTTCTTTAAGTCCCAACGGATACCCACCTCCATCCCAGCGTTCATGGTGGGTAAGGATAGCCTCGGCGATAGGGGCCAGTTCGGCCAAAGTTAGGGCAATGCGGTACCCGGTTTCGGGATGCTTCTTAATTATTTCCCATTCAGCTAAAGATAGTGGTTCTATTTTATCCAGAATAGAATTAGTGATAGCTATTTTACCAACATCATGCAAAGTAGCTAAAAGCTTTAGGTTATCGAGGTCACCATCCGGCAGGTCAATTTTTTTGCCTAATTGCTCAGCCAACCTTCGCAGACGGTTACAATGGGCTTCGGTTTCATGGCTTTTCGCACGCAGGGTGTTTTCCAGGGAAGTAACAAAGGAACTGCGCGCACTTTTACTTTCCAATAATTTGTTGCGATACATTTTATCTTCAGCCTCTTTAATAAGCTGGTGCATGTCCTGGAGACTCGAAGTGATGGTAGCCAGGCCCAGAGAAATGCTTATCGGTATGGGGAATTCTTTGCTGCTGCCGGAGTTGTCTTTGATACGCTCGCATATTTTTGAGGCCATTTGCGGGTCGGTTCGGGGCAGCAGAACAATAAATTCATCTCCACCCCAGCGTGCAATAATATCTTCCTGGCGGCACGATTGCTTTAATACTTCGGCTACTTTTTTGAGCAACTGGTCACCGGTTTCGTGACCTAAAGCATCATTTATAAGCTTTAAACCATTAACATCGCCGATAATTAAGCTCAAGGGCAGCTGCCGCGGGGTATTCAAGCGATGTAATTCTTCATCAAAGAAAGCCCGGTTATAGAGGCCGGTTAATTTGTCATTAAAACTCAAATACCTTACCTGAGCCTCAGCCCTTTTCCGTTCGCTTATGTCCATAAAAGATACTACCGAATTTCTGGTGCCGGGAATAAGGTCAACGGTAATAAAAATATCTTTTTGCTCACCAGCTTTGTTCAGCAATTTAAATTCATAAGTCGAAGGAGCCAGTTCCGGATTAACCCTTCTAATGCGGTGATATTCTTTCATTCTGTTCAAATCTTCCTGGCAGACGAATTCTGGCCACATTTTCCTATTATGTATCTCCGCTTTGGAATAACCGGAGAGTTTTTCAAATTCACTATTGACCAAGGATATTAACATATTCTCATCAAAAATCATCATTGCCGTACCAGTAGTCTCAAAAATGGTTCTATACATGACCTCCGATTGACGAAGGGCTTCTTCAAATCTTTTGCGTTCACAGATATTAAAAATCCAGCCAAATACGGTGGGAATACCTCCTACGGTGGTCAGATTGGAATAAAAGTCAACCCAGATTTCACGACCGTTTTTACTCAGCAACTTGGTTTCATACCTGGGTGGAGCATATTCGCCTCTTTGCCGGGCCAGTCCTCTCTCTTTAACCATATCCCGAAAGTCAGGGTGAACAAACTCCCAGAAATTCATACCCAAGCATTCCGCTTCGCTATACTCCGTTAATGAGACGAAAGCCTGGTTAACATAGGTCATTTTATTGTTGCGATAGACAAAGATCAGAGCTGGCGACGATTCGGCCAGACTGCGGAATCTGTCTTCACTATTCTGTAAGGCTTTTTCAACCTGTTGGTATTTATGCAGCCATTCATCTATCTTGTTAATTAACTCCGATAATACTGGGTCTTGAAGCTTCAATTTACTAACTTTCTCTCTAATTTCCTCCATCTTCCCCCTCATTTCTATAGATACTAAGCCCGGAGCTAATAGATAAGTACTAAGGAGCGTTTAGATAGATCAGGCGAATTGAGTATTTTCCAAGTGTTTTGCAATTGGGTTTTTGAAAATTACAAAGGGTAGAATATTATGACGATATGGCAATATAGGGACATAAGACCTAATGTGTGTCCTAATTGTTATTCTATTTAGACAAATTCAACAAGGATAATTCAATTCCTGCAAAAATAAAACAAATTCAACAAGTTTTATTCGAGTTGACTACTGTACTCCGATATTATAAAATTACCTTGTTGCGGGAGTAGCTCAGTGGTAGAGCACCGGCTTCCCAAGCCGGGTGTCGAGGGTTCGAACCCCTTTTCCCGCTCCATTATAAGATTTGTTGCGAAGCAACCCAAAATCAGTAGTGCCCGAAGGGTGCTCCATTAATATATTTGCTGCGTAGCAGCAGCAAAATCGGTAGTGCCCGAAGCGACCTTATTAGTGCGCGGCGCGCATAGCGTTGTGCCCGTAGGGTAGGTGCTCCATTAATATATTAGTTGCTTAGCAAGTTTACTAAAATAGGGGAGGTAAAGTTTTGAAAAAACATATTTTAACTATAGTAAAGCCAAATCTTAAGAGAGATGTAGAGAAAATCAATTGCCGGGAGTGTGCGACCTCCTGTCAGTCAGCCTGTAAGACTTCATGTACGGTAGGCAATCAGATCTGCAAGAACCAGTAGCCTGAATGCAAAAGGGGCAATAGCCCCTTTTTTTATGCCCAGAGGGAAGTGACAAGATCATTGGGGGGTAGGAGGAGAGAATTTTGCGGTCATTGACCAACTATGATTTTACGGCGAATATCCACTTATATCGATGGAAAGGGCTGAACATCCTATTGGATGTGAATAGTGGAGCTATTCATATTTTGGATAAGCTGGCTTACCAACTTGCGGAAAAAATCATAGAACATCAGGGGGAAGTGGAAAAGGCAAAAAGCGATATAGCCAGCCTCTATTCAGCGGATGAAATCAACCAGGCTATCCTGGAAATTGAGGAAGCCATAAGGGCTGACAGTCTATTTACCGAAGGTCAGGTTTTGGAAGTGGATCTTAGCCAATTGTGTGTCAAGGCTATATGCCTGAATGTTGCGCATGCCTGTAACATGAAATGCCATTATTGTTTTGCCGGACAGGGAGAATTTGGCCAGTCCCCATCTTTAATGTCGCTGGCTATTGCCCGTAGGGCGCTGGATTTCCTGCTGGAAAAAAGTGGTGATATAAAAAATCTGGAAGTGGATTTTTTCGGCGGGGAGCCGCTGCTGGTTTTTCCCATGCTGCAAGAACTTCTGCCTTATGCCCGCCAGCGGGAAGCGGAGACCGGCAAACGATTTAATTTCACCTTGACCACCAATGCCGTGTTGATTGACGACGAAGTGATAAATTTTGTCATCGCTAACGACATAGCAGTAATACTCAGTTTGGATGGAAGAAAAGAAATCAATAACCGGCATCGAATCCTTAATAACGGCGAAGGTAGCTATGATCTGATTCTGCCCCGGATAAAAAAGATGGTGGCTCATAATCCGGTGAGTTACTATGTGCGCGGCACTTTTAGCCGCCAGAATCTTGACTTTGCCAGGGATTTGGAACATCTAATCCAGCTTGGTTTTGACTGCGTTTCTCTGGAACCGGCGGTGGGCCCGGAAAATGGTTTTGCTATTCAGCAGGCAGATCTGCCGCAAGTCTTGCAGGAATACGAAAGGCTGACCGATCTACTCCTGAAATACCACCGCGAAGAAAAAGAAATCCACTTCTTTCATTATAATCTTAACCTGCAAAAAGGCCCCTGCCTGGCCAAACGCAGCACCGGCTGCGGTGCCGGCATCGAATATCTGGTCATAACCCCCGAAGGAGATATCTACCCTTGTCACCAATTTGTGGGGGAAGCAGTATTTTATATGGGAAACATTCAACAAGGGCAGGTAGATAGTAACATTCGCAGCCAATTCGAAGCCAACCAGCTTAAAAATAAAGAGTGCAAGCGTTGCTGGGCCCGCTATTTTTGCGGTGGAGGATGTCATGCCAGTGCCTATCACCAGCATGGTGATATCAGTATTCCTCACCAGACCAGCTGCCTTATGCATAAGAAGCGAGTTGAGGGGGCTATATATCTCGACTTGATGAAAAACCTGGATAAGTAACAAGATTTTAAATATTTCGAATTTTAACGGGTGGCTTCCATATCTAGTAGTGTTGATCTTATTACTCTACCATATCTAGTAGCGAAGCTCTCAAAAGAGACTTAAGGAAAATAATGGGTCGAAAAAGCGGGTACGAAAAGCAGGATTTTAAGCAGAAAGGGTAGAAATAAACAAGAATAAAATTGGATATGGAGATTAATTATGCTAAGTAATATGCAAAAGTTCTTTCAGCAGGATAAGCATTATATTATGCTCGAATCTGCCGTACTGTTGTTATTGTTGATTTGGCTGAGCAGTTTATTGGGAATTAAAATTCCCGCCTATGCCGTATATGTTGACAACGAAAAAGCATTTGTTGTAAAAGATCCGGAACAGTTAAATAATCTGATCGACAAAAAACTGACTGAGGAAAAGAAAACCAGCCAAAAGGATGTAGAATTTTCTAATAAACTGGATTTTCAGAGGGTATTTGTAGGTGAAAGAGAGATTATAGCAGCTCAGGAACTGGAGCGTAATCTAGCTAAATACATGCAATTTGAAACCCCGGGTACAGCCATTATAGCTGAAGGAAAAACCATTGCTTTAGTGCATGACCGTAAGACTGCAGAACAAATACTCAATGACCTGAAAAGGGAATACGCCTGGGTAGATGAGGGCGAAAAACTCCTGGGCCTGGGGTTTGCAGAGAAAGTACAGCTAAAAGATATAAAAGTCACCGCCGGGGACATATTAGATAAAGACCAAGCCTATCAATTAATTAAAACCGGCACCGACAATCCTGAAAAATACATAGTTAAATCAGGCGATTCGCTTTGGTTGATAGCGCGCCGTAATAATATGTACGTCAATGACATCGTTGTAGCGAATCAGCTAAAAAGCGATAAGCTGGACCTTGGGCAGGAACTGTTGCTGCTCAAGAGCAAGCCATACCTAAATGTACTAGCCAGAGTAGAAGGCAATAAAGTTGAACCAATCCCCTTTGACATTGAAGTGGTTGTGGATAAAAATGCCTCCAGCGGTATCCGGGTTAAACAGGACGGTCAAGATGGCGAGAAACGAGTGGTATATGTGGCCACGAAAAACAATGGGATAACTAGCCAACGAGAGGTGAAACAGGAGACGATATTAAAGGCAGCAGTGAAAAAAATAATTGTTAAAGGCAGCAAAGTAACCATGGTGGCATCCCGCGGAGGCTCAGGCAATTTGGAATGGCCGGCCTACGGGATTATTACCCAGTATTATCGTGGAGCTAGTCATACCGGAATCGATATAGGAGCGAAAAGCGGAAGCACTATCAGGGCAGCAGACAGTGGCTATGTGAGTTCGGCTGCTTACCAGGGAGGTTATGGCCGTTTTATCACAATAGATCACAACAATGGTTTGGTCACTCGTTATGCCCATTGCTCCAGCATGAATGTTTCCGAAGGCCAGAGTGTGACCAAGGGGCAGGTGATTGGAACCGTAGGTTCCAGCGGGCGCAGTACAGGTCCCCATCTTCATTTTGAAGTAATTTCCAGTGGATCTTTTCGCAACCCGCTTGATTATTTACGCTAAGCCAAAACTATACCCTGACCTCCAAGGGTCAGGGTTTTTTGTATTTTGATTTTGTAACGAGGCTAAAAGATGTCCCCCGCTTCTTTAAGAGGTCGGATATCTATTAACAAAACAGGCAGCGGGTTATAACGAGGTGCACCTCGTTACAGCGGTGTGTTGCCCCCTACGGGGACCACTTATATTGATTCCCTTCGGGAATGATTAAATTGCGTTGAAACTGCTTCGCAGTTTCTTCCTATGCTTAAAGTTTGTCTGGGAGAGGGGATTTAACGAATGTATGATGTAGTAATTGTTGGGGGTGGGCCAGCCGGTTTGACTGCAGCCATCTATACCGGCCGGGCCAGGTTGAAAACCCTGGTGCTGGAAGCCGCCATTATAGGAGGAAATGCAGCACGTACAGATCAAATTGATAATTACCCGGGATTTCCTTTTGGGATAAACGGTGCTGACTTGATGGATAGTTTCTGTAAACAGGCCGAGCGTTTTGGAGCCGAAATAAGAATGGAAGAAGTCTTAGAAATTGAGCATTCTCCTGAAGGTAAAAAAGTAATTACGAATGAAGGAGAATACCGGGCGCGTGCTATAATTATAGCAGTCGGGGCCAGGCGGCGGGAGCTGGAAGTGGATGGCGAACAAGTCTTCCTGGGCAGAGGGGTCTCCTACTGTGCAACCTGCGACGGGGCCTTTTTTCATGGCGTTCCGGTAGCGGTTGTGGGCGGCGGTGACTCTGCGGTTAAAGAGGCTTTATACCTGGCTGATATTGCCTCCCGGGTATATTTAATCCACCGCCGGGAAGAATTTCGGGCTAATCAGACGGCCGTGGAAAAAATGCTGGCTGATGAGCGGATCGAATTGAAGCTGAACAAGGTTGTCAAAAGGGTTGAAGGTGATGCTCTGATGAATCGTTTGATACTGCAGGATGTGCACAGTGGGGCTGAAGAAATTCTCGCAGTGGAAGGCTTGTTTGTCAGCATAGGCCTGGTGTCGGGGGCTGACTTCAGCGAAAATATGGTGGATACCGAAGACGGATACATCATAACCGGCGAAAAAATGAACACCTCTACAACCGGTATATTTGCTGCTGGTGATGTCAGGCTAAAAAAGGAGCGGCAGGTTGCAACTGCGGTAGGCGATGGTGCCCTGGCAGGAATCGCCGTAACTGAGTATTTGAAGGAATAGCGCCACTATTTGCTTTCCCCTTGATAATCGCACCCATTGTATAATAGGTGCAGGGGGGAGAGGATTTTTATGTGGGGGATTAAGTCTGCTGAGATGTTTAAAACCACGGCGCTAGTCCTGGTTATAATTATGGTTTTCGTCCTATTGCTGACCAAGAATAGTAATGCTATTATGCGAGTGATGGTGGGACAGGAAGTCAAGTTGAACACAGCCGGGTTTGAAGAAATGGCCACCCAGCATTTTATAATAAAGTACACTGCTGTGGACCAAGATTACATGGGAATAATAGCGGAGTCCGCAGAGGAAGCTGTTGCCTCAGTTAAAGAAGAGTTCGGCTGGGAACCGAGCAGAAAGACTACGCTGGTAGTTTATCCTAATGGACAGAGCCTGGCTTCCAGTTTTGGCTGGGATAAAAATGAAAAAGCTATGGGAGTCTACTGGGGAGGTTCAATTCGCGTGCTTTCACCGCGGGAATGGCTTACGGGTGATGATATCAAGGAAAAATTCATGAAAGAAGGTCCTATGGTCCATGAGTTCACCCATCTAATGGTTGACGAAATTACGCGGGGAAATTATAATCGCTGGTGGACTGAAGGAATTGCCCAGTATGCTGAAAAGAAAATAACTGGTTTTCAATTTGCCGACCCATTTACCGGGGGGAGAGATATGGAGTACTATAACCTGGAAAAACTGGCCAGTGATTTTGACCGCCTGGATCAACAAGTGGCTTATTGGGAATCTCTGCAGTTGGTGGAGTATATCATAGATCAATATGGGGAAGATGAAATTTTCAATATACTTGAGCAGCTGGGTCAGAATAAAACGATGGCCCAGGCAGTGCAAGAATGTTTGGAAATCGACTATAATACGTTTGAAAAGAACTTTTATCAATCTCTAAGTAATAACTAGGGCGAGAGGTGTAAAACTTGAAAAACAGTTTGCTTATAGAGGGGGGCTATCCTTTAAACGGCCGGGTGCGGGTCAGCGGAGCTAAAAATGCCGGCCTGGTTTTATTGGTAGCCAGTATTATGGCCGATGGTGAAACCATACTGGATAACCTCCCCCGGATATGCGATGTGGAGGTAATGGTCAAAATTCTCAATGATGTAGGCGTAAACGCCCGTTGGAATGAAGACGGTAGTTTATCGATCTGCCCGCCCCAAGGTCATGTTAAGGTTCAGACCTCATACGAGCTGTCTAAAAAGCTAAGAGCTTCCAACCTGTTTTTGGGAGCACTGCTGGGGCGGGAAAGAGAGGCGGTTGTTTCATTGCCCGGCGGTTGCGATATCGGATCGAGACCTATGGACCTTCATATAAAGGGTATACAGGCTTTGGGTTCGGAAGTTGAAATCGAACACGGTTTTATTTATGCCCGGGCCAAGGCCCCGGCCGGAGCCCGTATTTATCTGGATTTCCCCAGTGTGGGTGCGACCGAAAATATCATGATGATGGCTGTTAAAACGCCTGGACAGAGTATTATTGAAAACGCCGCCAAAGAACCGGAAATTGTGGACCTGGCCAATTTCTTAAATTCCATGGGAGCCAGAGTAAGAGGAGCAGGCACTGATTTAATTAAAATAGAAGGCGTAAATGAACTTAGGGCTGGCCGCTATGCCATCATACCAGATCGCATTGAAGCTGGAACTTACATGATTGCGGCGGCAATTTCCCAGGGTGATGTTCTGGTGGAAAATGTAATTCCCACTCACCTGCATCCCATCGTGGCCAAGCTGCAGGAAACCGGTGCCATGGTGGAAGAAACGGATGACGGGGTTCGTGTAAGAGGGGGAAAGCGGGTCAATCCGGTAGATATCAAGACCTTGCCCTATCCCGGATTTCCTACTGATATGCAATCACAAATGATGGCTTTGTTATCACTGGCGGAAGGCTCCAGTGTAATAGTAGAGAATGTTTTTGAAAACCGTTTTCAAATCGTCGATGAATTGAAACGTATGGGGGCTAACATTAAGGTTGAAGGACATACCGCGGTTATCAAAGGCGTGACCACCTTGTATGGCGCGCGGGTTAAAGCAACCGATCTGCGAGCTGGGGCTGCGCTGGTTTTGAGCGGCTTGGCAGCGCGGGGGGAGACGATCATAGAAGATGCTATTCATATTTTCCGCGGCTATGAAAAAATTAGCGAGAAGCTTTGTCAACTAGGCGCCAAAGTAAAATAAGGGAGCAAGTGGGGACGGTTCTTGCCTTGCGCGATTAGTCGCGCAAGGCAAAAACCGTCCCCACTTGCTTCAAGAACCGTCCCCCCATCGGTCGTATTTAAATAAAATTATTTTTTCCTAAGAGGTAATTTTCTGTCGATGTGGAATAAAAAAGTAAAGCATTTATTCGGGAAGGTGAGCTAATGGCAAATATCATTATAGTAGGAGCTGGACAGGGCGGCTGCTCGATTTTACAGGCTTTGCATGGGATTAAGGGGATAAAGATTCAAGGGATATGTGATGTCAATACTGATGCCCCTGGAGTTAAGCTGGCCAAAATGAAGGGGATACCGACCTATTCCGATATCAGCAAGATTTTTACAATCTCTTCCCTGGACTTAATTATTGAGGCCACAGGAAGCCAGCGGGTGCAACAGATGATATATAACGGAAAAAGAGAAGAGGTAGCGGTGCTTGACTCGCATGGGGCCAATCTTATGATGACCCTGGTAGAGTCGCGGGAAGAGATGATCGCCAACTTACATAAAGAGGCGGAAAAATTAGCGGAAATGTCCGAGGAATTTTCTTCTACTATGCAGAGCGTCAGGCAGGTTGTTGAAGAGGTTGCTAATTATGCGCAGGAAATTGCAGCCAATGGCGAGGACTTAACCGATTCAGCAACGACAGCCTCATTGAACCTTAATGAAACAGGCGAGGTACTGAAAATCATTAATTCGACTGCTCAGCAAACCAAACTCTTGGGATTCAATGCGGCTATAGAGGCTGCGCGGAGCGGTGAACATGGCAAGGGCTTTGCAGTGGTGGCGGTTGAAGTCCGTAAACTGGCAGAATTCAGTACCATATCGGTAGAAAAAATATCTAAAATACTTAATAATATGCAACAATCCGTCGAGGTTATTACCAACGGCGTTAATGAGGCAGGTGTTACGGTACAGAAACAAGCTGAATTAACGCAATCTGTCGCCGCTAACATCCAGCAACTGGAGGCTATGGCGCAGGAACTGGCAGCTTCGGCTCACCGCCTAACGGAAATGGCCTAGAGAGCATGACAAGGGGACGGTTCTCCTGTCAGGAAGTTTTTCTGACAGGAGAACCGTCCCCTTGTCATGCCAAATTTGCTAATTGCAGGGGCAATCATCGATTGCCCCTATTGCTGTTAATCACGATCTTTCATGAAATCAATTGTAGACTCGATTAATTGGGAGAAGTAAAGCGGGATAAAGCCGATATAATATACGTATAACAGAAAAAGAGAAACAGGGATGAAATCATTGAGATTTCATCCCTGCCCAAGTTGCGGTTATTCTTGCACTGGGATTACAGGTGTAGTTGATTTTTTCCCGGTAGTAAAAGTAATGACTACCGTCTTGCCCAATGTCTGACCATTTTTGGAAGTCAATTCTGGTAAAATGGCGATAGTATACTT
>JAQUXM010000025.1:18729-26175 GCA_028692415.1 Syntrophomonadaceae bacterium
GTTATTCTTGCACTGGGATTACAGGTGTAGTTGATTTTTTCCCGGTAGTAAAAGTAATGACTACCGTCTTGCCCAATGTCTGACCATTTTTGGAAGTCAATTCTGGTAAAATGGCGATAGTATACTTGGTGAATGGCAGTAGGTTTCCTCTGGGTTTGATGAAGATATTATTCCGTTCACTGAAGTCAACCGTATCTTTGATGCGGGTAACTGTAAACCTAGCCGGAATTTTTTGAGTGCCTGCCCACATTTTGATCTGCTTGCGATTGTTTGCCCAAACTGAATCATTTACCACATTTTTATCAAAGAGGAGTTTTATACTCTTCAAGCGAGTTGATACACCGGCTGCTCCTTTGGCTGGTATGGAGCGCAAGAAATTTAGCGGCTTTTGACCTTCTTCAGCCATTGAAATTCCCCCTTCTTAATATTAATAGGACCAATATTTGGTCTATACTATGTGAAAGAAGCGGAAATGGTTCATTAATAAGAAACCATATAATGTACATATAATAGGTTTTCGTATCACTAATACAACACTATCCCATTTATTCTAGGGGGGTAACGTTATTGAAGTACCGGGTCATATCCATAGGCAGAATTCGCGAACCTTTTTATCTGGAAGGAATAAATGAATACCTTAAGCGCTTGGGACCTTACACCAGCATTGAATTACTGGATGGCTTGGAAGAGAAAATAAGTCCCCGGGCTGGGGATAAGGAGATAAAGAAAATTCTGCAAAAAGAAGGAGAAAAATTTCTGAACCTATTGGGAAAAGAGGAAATAGTGGTTGTGCTGGATATTAATGGTCAGCAATTAAGCTCAGCAGGTTTTGCAAAACAACTTGGCAATTGGAATATCTCTGGCAAAAGTCGGGTTAACCTGCTTGTTGGGGGTTCCCATGGCATTGCTGATGAAGTAAAAAAGCAGGCCGACCATAAAATTTCTTTTTCGCCGATGACCTTTCCCCATCAGATGGCAGTTTTAATCCTGACCGAACAAATTTACCGCGGCTTCAAAATATTGAAGGGGGAACCGTATCACAAGTAATCAGATTGGCAACTATGAATAGAAAATATCTATGGGGAGAACGGGAATAAAATACGGTAAATACTGGGGGGTGCGTGGTTATTTGAACCAATCGCTATAGTGCTTTTTTGGAGATTGCAAATAAGTGCATAACGCATATGGAGAATACCAGAGCATTCAGAGAACCACTGACTTGTGGTGAGATTTTTGATTTTGCGGATCGCAGTTTCTTGCCCAGGAGAAAGAATTAGTATATTTTGTGGTATTATTTAGTAATTTTTAAGGTTCCAAGTAATGACATTAATGGTCCTGCGTGATATAATTAGTAACAGATGTTAGGCTATTTTTGTATTGCCAAGTAAACAGGAGGAAGCGGATATGAGGGTAGACTTTGAACCCGCCCAGCAAATTAACAGCTTCGATCAGCTTGGCAGAGCCACGCAATCTTCGAATAGTGCATCGTCTACTCAAAAAAGCCAATATCTTAACGAGGATGCATATAAACTGGAACTGTCACCAGGCGCACAGTTTTCAAATAGTGATATGAACGAACTGTACAAGCAGATTCAGGACAGCACCTCTTTATTACAGACGGCTGAGCAAGGAGCAAGTGAGACTGAATCACTTTTAAGCCGTATTCATGAACTGGTAGAGAAGGCAAGCAGTGAGGAACTGGGTGATACAGAAAGGGCGGGTATTCAACAAGAGATTGACCAGCTTGTAACCGACATCGATCGTATTGCACAGTTTACCCAGGAAAAGATCAAGAAAATTCAGGAGAATGCAACTTTTCTTTCAGGAAGCAACCAGCTTAAGCTTGCCAATATGTTGCGAGATTTATCTGAAGGACTTGGTTCCAGCGATAATAATGATCTTTTAAATGCGTTTTCCATTAATTGTGGAAAAGATAGTCTAAACCTTAAGCTGCAAATTGGAGCCAACCCTGGACAAAGGATATCATTGGATATTCGGGAGATGAATAGTGACCAGCTGGGTTTGGCAGGAATCGATGTTACAACGCATGAAAAGGCTGTTAAGGCCATAAAAACGATCGATAAATCCATTGAATCAGTGTCCAGCCAGAGAGCCGGTATGAGAGCTACAATTAGGTGCTTGCAACACACTATCAATCATCTCACATCAATGCGGGATAATTTGGCTGAGGCCGAATCGCGGATCAGGGATGTGGACATCGCTAAAGAATATTCGGAATACCTCAAGCATAGCATACAGAGTAAGATAGCCGGAGCGATGCTGGCGCATGCCAATCAACGGCCGAAGATGATTTTGAAGTTGTTAGAGATGATATAACGAGGCGAAAAGATGTCCCCCGCTTCTTTAAGTGGTCGGGTTCCTATTAACAAAACCGGCGGCGGGTTCTAATCCCCCGCCTCGGTGCACGGTGTGGAAGAAACTGCTCCGCAGTTTCTTCCGATGTTTAAAATAGTTCAAAATAATAAGAAAGCCAACAGGCATAAATATGAAAGCATTTGGGTTATAATCATCCTAGGGCTCAAAAACAACCCAATGCTTTCTTTTGCTTTCAAAAGGAGGATGATAACAACAATGGATAACTTAATTAAAAACACAAATGAACTCGCAACCTTTGCCGGAGGGTGTTTCTGGTGTATGGTTGGTCCATTCGAGGCGTTGAGCGGCATAATAAAGGTGGAATCAGGTTATACTGGCGGGTTCAAGGAAAATCCCAGCTATGAGGAAGTCTGCGCTGGAGTTACCGGTCATTATGAGGCCATACAAATCACATATGATGCGGAAAAGGTTATATATGAAGATCTACTGGATATTTTCTGGCGGCAGATTGATCCCACCGATGCCGGGGGGCAATTTCATGATCGAGGTGAGTCTTACCGGACAGCAATTTTCTATCACAATACCGAACAGCAGAAAATAGCAGAAGCATCTAAGAAGAAGATCGAGAATAGCGGGGTTTTTAACAGCCCAATTATGACTACGATACTACCGGCTTCAACCTTCTACCCGGCCGAAAAATACCACCAGAATTACCATATAAAGAATCCGGCGCACTATGCGTTATATCGTGTTGGTTCAGGAAGAGAGGCATTTATAAACAGTATCAACTGGAATCCAAAGACAACGACGAATAAACAAGAATGTGAAGATTTGAAGCAACGGCTTAGTAAAATACAGTTTGATGTTACCCAGAACAATGCAACCGAACCGCCTTTTCGCAACCCGTATTGGGAGAACAGACAGGAAGGTATTTATGTTGATATCGTATCCGGTGAAGTTTTATTCAGTTCCCGGGATAAGTATGATTCCGGTTGTGGCTGGCCAAGTTTTACCAAACCACTGAATACTGAGGAAATAGTAGAAAAAGAAGATTCAAGTCAGGGCATGAGAAGAACTGAAGTCCGGAGCCGGACTGCGAATTCCCATCTAGGGCATGTTTTTGCAGATGGACCGCTTTCCGGTAAGCTGCGTTATTGCATTAACTCGGCAGCACTTCGGTTCATAGCCAAGGATGACATGGAAAAGGAAGGTTATGGCCAATATTTAAGCATATTTACTAGTTAAATTTTCCTTAAAATTGAAGAAAAATTAAATCCAGCCCCGTTTACTAATTATAGTTAACGGGGCTGATTATTTGATAGGTCAGGTAAAACAAAAGGACTTTTCGACTATGTTATATTCGTATCGAATCTTGTATATTGTTAGAAAATAATGGCGTAATCTATCCATTTATGTAATCGCATAGTTAGGGGGAGTTAATATTATGATCAATAAGCAAAGTATTATAATGCTCAGCGTAATAATGCTCTTGATGATTAGCTTTGGTTCAACAACAGTCACCGCTGCGGTAGAGACAGCAGAAACAAACACCATAGAAAGTGCCTCATTAAGTACGTTTAATGACATAGGTGAAGACGACTCCAATGCCATGTACATAAAGTACCTGGTTAACCAGAATATAATGAGTGGCTATCCCGATGGCAGCTTCCATCCCGGCGAAGGGCTCACGAGAGCCCAGGCTGCTGCAGTCATGGTGCGGGTCGCAGGAATAAGCCCGAGCGAACTAGGCGGGAAGATGTTTCCCGATGTCTAAAAAGAGCACTGGGCAGCAGGCTATATCGCCCGCTACGTACAAGCTGGCTACCTTAAAGGCTACCCTGATGGCAGTTTTAAACCTGAAGAAAAACTGAGCCGAGCCCAGGGGATAAGCCTGGTACTAAGACTGAGCAAACAAGACATGAACAAAGCCCCCCTCCCCACCCTTGCAGACGTAAGCCCCGAGTACTGGGCAGCCCCCCAGATCGCCACCGGACTGGCTGCAGGCATGATTGGCCTCAGCAGCGACCAGCAGCACTACCTGCCGGAAATGGCCATCAGCCGGGAAGAATTTAGCCGTGCCCTGGCCATCCTTTTGACCTCGGACCCCGAACAATACAAAAGATCTCTAAGTGGTAAGATAACAGTCGAAAACGGAGAAATCGAGCTGACTCGGGCAGGCAAAACCCAGCGATTAAGTAAAGAAACCGAGCTTCAGATCAAAGACATCCTGAAAAGCAAAGCCAGCAGCACAGCCGTCATCAACTACCCCGACGGCAGCAGTGTACTCATCAAGGAAAACACTAAAATTGAGATAAAGGATAGCCAGGGACGGGCCTACATCAAGAAAGACGGGAGCCCCGGTGTGGCTGTGGACTATCTGAACATAGACATCAGAAGCGGCAAGATATTTACTGCCTTGGCTACTCCGGGAGCCACAATTGAAGAAAGACAAGCAAGCAAAGAAACCCTTTTGGCATCTCTTAATACCCTGTCATATATAGCCGCAGCCGAAGCATTACCCCCCTGGTACCAGAGTGCCCAGCAGAAAAAAGTAAAAGTAAAAGTGGATATGCCCTACGGAGTAGCCGCCATAAGAGGCACTTTCATAAGCATAAGCATTGGAAGCAACGGACAGTGCAGTGTAAGCTGTCTGACCGGCAGTGCCACCATCAGCAGTCAATCAGGGAACAGCGTAAACCTTGGCGGAGGGCAGAGTACTGGCTTGCAACAACAAGGAGCCCCTCCTGCGCCTCCGGCACCCATGAACGTGCAGGAACAACAGGAATTCCAGCAAGCCAGAGAATGGGTGGAACAAACCGCCCAGGAAATTGACCAGAACCAGGCCCCCCCCCCAACCCCGCCACCAGTAGCGGGGCAACCTGAACAACAGCAAGTACAGCAGCAACAACCGGTGCAACAGCCAACCCAGCAGCAACCGAGCCAGATCCTGGAGACCGTACAGAACGCATTGGGCGGCAGCAGCAGCCCGAGCATTAGCCCTAACAGCGGTAATACCTCCGGTATTTCTGTCACTCCGGGAACTACTTCCGGGGGAGGCACTAGTGGAGGGGGCAGTTCGGGCGGTTCAAGCAACGGAGACGGGGGGACCACCAGCGACGACAGCAACCCCCGAATTCTAAGCATCACCGCTATAAATAGCAGCGTAATAGCTGGGCAGAGCTTTGCTCCCCCAGCATCAGTAACTGCTGTAATGAGCAACAATACATCCAGGCAGGTAGCGGTAAGCTGGGATAATAACAGCCCGGACACCGGTATCGCAGGTGTAATAAGCATAAACGGAACCGTAGCCGGTTACAACGGTACGGTCATACTGACCCTGAGCATAGAACCACCCATAGCCCGGATCGATGACTTGAGCATCAACGTTGTCGAAGGAGAGCCCTATGAATTGCCCCCGGCGGTAACCGCCATCCTAAGCGATGGAAGCACCCGGCAGGTAAGCGTAAACTGGGATACAAGCAATTTTAATACCAATCAACCAGGAGTAGTGACTATTAATGGAATCGTAGAAAACTATAGCGGAACGATAAAGCTAATTATTAATGTAGAACCTGAATTAAGTGTGGAAAGAATAGAAAACCTGACCGGCAGAATAACAACCGGAGAAAGCTATACCCTGCCATCCACGGTAAATGCGGTAATGAGTGACGGGAGCAATAAAGCAGTGAATGTGAGCTGGAACCCGGGCAGTGTAGACACAAGCCAGGCAGGAGAATACAGCTTCCAGGGTACAGTGGAGGACTACAGCGGGACCGTGAGCCTGATTCTTAGTATAGAGCCATTGATAGTCATAGAAAGAATAGAAAACCTGACCGGCAGAATAACAACCGGAGAAAGCTATACCCTGCCATCCACGGTAAATGCGGTAATGAGTGACGGGAGCAATAAAGCAGTGAATGTGAGCTGGAACCCGGGCAGTGTAGACACAAGTCAGGCAGGAGAATACAGCTTCCAGGGCACAGTGGAGGACTACGGCGGGACCGTGAGCCTGATTCTTACCATAGAACCCATAATAGTAAGTATAGAAAACATAGCTCCAGCAACAGTAGCATATGGAAGCCCATTCAGCTTGCCCTTTTCCATAACTGTGCATATGAGCGATGGCAGCATCAGAAGCCTGCCAGTAACCTGGACCCCGGCATCAGTGAATACTTTTGCAACTGGTACATATAACTTCACCGGTACCGTGCAGGGTTATCCAAGAACCGCCAGCTACACGCTAATAGTTGATGCTCTGCCGCCGCCGCCACCCAGCAATCAGTGTCAAGTAACAGCAGTAAGCAGTCCCAGTGGAGCGAGTATAACAGGAGACAGCATAACCGCCAGTGCAGCGAACAGCGAAAGCAGTCTTACGGTAGATGTAAGCGTAAGCCCGGATGCCAGTTGGAAGCTGTATAGTGACAGTGAATGCACGAGTGAGATAACGAGCAAGCAGCTAAGCTTGATGGTAGGAGATAATAGCAGCTATATCAAGGTAACAGCGCAAGACAATAGCAGTACCCATTGCTATACCCTGACCATAACAAGGGCAGCATCAACAGCCTGTGCTGTAACAGCAGTAAGCAGTCCCAGTGGAGCGAGTATAACAGGAGACAGCATAACCGCCAGTGCAACGAACAGTGAAAGCAGTCTTACGGTAGAAGTAAGCGTAAGTCCGGATGCCAGCTGGAAGCTGTATAGTGACAGTGAATGCACGAGTGAGATAACGAGTAAGCAGCTAAGCTTGATGGTAGGAGATAATAGCAGCTATATCAAGGTAACAGCGCAAGACAATAGCAGTACCCATTGCTATACCCTGACCATAACAAGGGCAGCATCAACAGCCTGTGCTGTAACAGCAGTAAGCAGTCCCAGTGGAGCGAGTATAACAGGAGACAGCATAACCGCCAGTGCAGCGAATAGTGAAAGCAGTCTTACGGTAGATGTAAGCGTAAGCCCGGATGCCAGCTGGAAGCTGTATAGTGACATTGAATGCACGAGTGAGATAACGAGCAAGCAGCTAAGCTTGATGGTAGGAGATAATAGCAGCTATATCAAGGTAACAGCGCAAGACAACAGCAGCACCCATTGCTATACCCTGACCATAAC
>JAQUXM010000025.1:26275-28032 GCA_028692415.1 Syntrophomonadaceae bacterium
GTGACATTGAATGCACGAGTGAGATAACGAGCAAGCAGCTAAGCTTGATGGTAGGAGATAATAGCAGCTATATCAAGGTAACAGCGCAAGACAACAGCAGCACCCATTGCTATACCCTGACCATAACGAGGTTGAGCAACGATGCTGCTGTAAGTACAGTAGGAACTAATTATACAGTAGATAACACCAGCAACACCATAGAAGCGAATCAAACTATTATAAACACGAATGTTTCGGTAGAAACCTTTACTGCCAATCTAAGCAAACAAACACAGGCATCGTGGAAGGTGGTTGTGCAAGGAACACCAATTAGTAATGCTGGAGAATTTGATGCGGCGACCGCCAAAGCTTCTACAGCTACCTTGATATTCGGCGATCAACTAGCCGTCAAAGCAGGAGATGGGACTATCAAGGTTTATGCCATTACAGTTGTGCTTGGAGATCCTGTGCTTGGCGTAAGTGGCAGCTTAGGAAGCTATGATTCCGCAGTTTATAAAACACCTCGCGCCGGATTTACCTGGGGAAGGTACAGGTACTGGATATTTGATTCTTATCAAAACATGTGTTGGGTGGGAATTATTGCTTATGACCAGTCAAACGTAGCATGGAGTCCAGCGTGGCAGAAAGCGAATGGTTCTTCTCGATATCATACAGGTATTAGCCTTGATACTGCAAACAGGACTATTATAATTACCACTGAACAAGGGGCTGGAAGCATTACGGTACCTTGGGATGACGTATTAATTACTCCTCAGCCTTAGATGGATGACACAACAAATGGTTATGAGCATGAGTACCGATTGTTGTAATTCTAGCGAGCATCAGAACATAGACCGTAAGTCTGAATAAATGATGTAACTTAACGGAGGATATATCATTATAATCATTAAAAGATGCCCGGTATATAAGCTGGGCATCTTTTGCATAGCTACCGGAATCGGAACCTAAGGTGAATTTTGTCATTGCTATGAAACTAGTGTGCTTGTCATTGCGAGGAGCGCAGCGACGCGGCAATCTTTCCCCATTTTCATAGGTGGTTGTGGCCTCGGGTCATGGGAGGTTAGTACGCAAATAATTAGCAATTATTGTTTGAGAACCCAATATGCCCGTTAAATATCTTAATAAAACCACCTATTATGATTTTCGTAGGAGGCTACGTCCTTCGGGCATGATGGGTTGAGTTAGTAATCAATTTGTTTGACTTTAACCGACATGAAAATAATACAGATGAACGCTTTAGGGGCATTAAGAGAAACAAGCAGTGAAAGATAGAATGAAGTGTATACAAAAGGTAATGTTTGAATAATAATCGACAGCATAATTGTTAACTATTATTATATAAGGAAATGATGTTAGAAGAGAGAAAGAGGGAGTATGGTCAATGAATACTACTGATCCTGTTTTACCGGTTAACTTTATTCAGAATATTATTAGCGAAGATCTAAAGGTTGGCAAGAATGGAGGCCGGGTACATACTCGATTTCCGCCGGAACCGAATGGTTATTTGCATATCGGCCATGCCAAATCCATCTGCCTTAACTTCGGTTTGGCAGCGGCCAATGGAGGCATTACCAACCTGCGCTTTGATGATACCAACCCCAGCAAGGAAGAAGTGGAATATGTCGAATCCATCCAGACCGATGTGAAATGGCTGGGCTTCGATTGGGAAGACCGGATATTCTATGCTTCGGATTATTTTGAAGAATTGTACGAATATGCGATTGAATTGATTAAAGCTGGCAAAGCCTATGTTTGTG
>JAQUXM010000026.1 GCA_028692415.1 Syntrophomonadaceae bacterium
TTTTTAAATGGTCGGAGTGACTGGACTTGAACCAGCGGCCTCTACGTCCCCAACGTAGCGCTCATACCAAACTGAGCTACACCCCGACGCAAAGACTATTTTATTATAGAAGCCTCTATTAGTCAAGGGAGACCTGTAATTGCTTGCTAATTCTTTTTATTAATTCTCAAATAGTATAACGTCCCGTTATAACTGTGCAGTTTCGGAGATCTTGTATTATAATATCTCTATAGAGATAGAATATATAAAAAAGGAGGTTGGGATTGTGGAAAAAGCCAAGATTTTCGTGAGAGAAAGACGTAAAGTTGAGAAAGGTGAGAAAAAACCGCGCTATGCGATTGTAGGAGTGGCCGGTACTGATTTAAAACTGCATGCCAAACACATCAGACAAGGCGAAATTGAGCAGATTGCTGCCGCTATCGGTGCTGAAGTCGTCTACCTGGAAACCGGGAAGGATGAACTTGATGTAGCTGTTGATGATTAGCAGGAAAGGCGGTTTGTAGACATGGCACTCATTCGCGAAAAAGATAGTAAAAGGCTGCACGTTAAGAGCAAGCTGATGGGAGAATCTCTGGTTGGCAAGAGCTTTATCAGCAGTCTGGAATATGGAGAACAATTCCGGGCTTTACCGGATGTTAACGTGCTTAAAATTGGAGGACAAAGCATTACTGACATGGGTGCCAAGACAGTATTGCCGATTCTGGAGGAAATTGTCGCCAATGCTGCAAAGCATAAAATGATTCTCTCTACCGGAGGCGGGACCAGATCCCGTCATGTTTATGCCATCGCACTGGAATTGGGAATGCCCACTGGCGTCATTTCCACACTGGGGCAAAGTGTATCTGAACAAAATGCTTTGATAATATCAACCCTGCTGATGCCTCACGGAGGGATAAAAGTAGGGCATGATGACATCCCGAAGCTATCCGCATATTTTGCTCAAGGTTGTATTCCAGTTATCCATGGTATGCCTCCCTACGGATACTGGGAGCATTTGCCCTCCGAAGGGCGGCTGCCCCCTAACCGCACTGATGTAGGCGCCTATTTGTTAGCGGAGGTTATTGGTGCTAAACAATGCATATTTATTAAAGATGAAGATGGGCTTTTCACTGATAACCCCAAAGTCAATTCCAAAGTCGAATTCATCCCCCGGATTGGGGCGCGCGAATTAATCGACCGTAACTTGGATGACTTGATTGTAGAACGCACGGTAATCGATATGATTCTTCGTTCTCAAAGTGTTAAAGAGGTACAAATCATTAATGGACTCAGACCGGGCAATATAAGCCGGGCTTTAGACGGAGAACATGTAGGCACCATTATCTATAAAGATGCATAATTCAATCCAAGGGCATGAAAAGGGGACGGTTCTTCTGACTCAGGCTTCGCCTGAGTCAGAAGAACCATCCCCTTTTCATGCTTCTATTCTTTATCTAGTTCAAACCTGCTGTGCAGAGCTCGGACCGCAGTTTCCACCTGATCTTCATCGATTATGGTAGAAATTTTTATTTCCGAAGTACTAATCATATGTATGTTGATATTTTCATCCGCCAGGGCTTCAAACATCGCTGCGGCTACCCCTGTATTACTCTGCATACCAGCACCCACGATGGATACCTTGGCAACATCTTGACCGTAGAACATACCGGAAGCACAGATTTTTTCAACCAGACTTTGGACCACTGGAACCGCCCGGGATAAATCATTTTCCTCGATAGTAAAGGCTATGTCATTGATATCGTCACGCATAGCACTTTGAATTACCATATCCACATTTATATTATGCTCGGCCAGGGTTTTAAACAGGGTTTTGGCAATACCGGGCTGATCCGGCACATCAAATAGTGCAAAACGAGCGCAATTCCGGTCATGGGCTATCCCGCTAACAACTCTTTGTCTCTCCATATTCTCTACCTCCGTTACAATGGTTCCGGGATTGGAACTAAAGCTGCTTAGTACCTCAACATCTACATTATATAACATGGCAAACTCAGCTGCCCGGGGCTGCAATACTACCGCACCCAGGCTAGCCAATTCCAACATTTCTTCATAAGATATCTTCGCCAGTTTACGGGCATCTTTTACGATCCGCGGATCGGCCGTAAATACCCCTTCAACATCGGTAAATATCAAGCATCGTTCTGCCTTCAACTTGGCCGCCAGGGCAACGGCAGTGGTATCTGACCCGCCCCTGCCCAGAGTGGTGATATCCCCCTGGGAAGATAAACCCTGAAATCCTGCAATAACCACAATATTACCCTGTTTTAATTCATTTTCAATTCGGGTTGTATCAATTCCGGTGATTCTTGCTTTGCTATAGCTGGTATCACTGCTTATACCAGCCTGCCACCCGGTCAGCGAGATCGCATCACACCCCATGTTTTGCAGGGTCAAGGCTAACAGAGCTGCCGATTGCTGTTCTCCGGTCGCCAGCAGCATATCCATCTCACGTCCGCACAGTTCGCCCCCGGTCGCACTCGCCAAGGTTATTAGTTCATCAGTGGTATCACCCATAGCAGATACCACCACAACCATTTGGTCTCCTTTATGCTGCATGCTTTTGATTCTATTGGCGATATGCTTAATTTTTGCAATGGAGGCTACCGAACTGCCCCCGAATTTGGAAACTAATAATGCCAAGTTTACTCACTCCCAAGTATTATACTAAATGTCTATACCAATTTGACTCCCTGCTCACAAGCATTGAGCTGAAATATACGCGATTCGATGCCATTCTGCAAGAATGCTTTTTGCATTACCTGCCCCACATTGTCTTTTTCCCTTGCAAAAGCTATTAGAGAAGGACCTGAACCACTAATGGCTACTCCTAATGCCCCTGCTTGCATCGCATTCTCCAAAACCTGCTTAAAACCGGGTATATTTTTTTGCCGGACTGGCTGAAAAATCAGATCGTCCATCGCCCGATTAATATCACGCACGTCCCCATTTGCTAAACTGGCCAGTAAAAAACAGGCTCGCTGCAGATTCGCTACCATATCTTGCAAGGCGATATTCTGTGGTAAAAGCTGCCGCGATTTTTCGGTTGGCATTTCAAAATCAGGTACAGCAATCACCAGTTGAATCCCTTTTGGGAAGTTAATTTTTTGAAAAAATACTTCGTCTTCATGAATCATGCTGATGGTTAGTCCCCCATAAAATGCGGGAACAATATTATCCGCATGCCCTTCCATTTCCACTGCCCATTTTAGCAAAGTTTTTTGAGAAAATCTTCCCGCTAAAATTCTATTCGCAGCAAACATACCAGCCGTTATAGCGGCAGCACTGCTGCCCAAACCTTTACCGATGGGGATCTCATTCCTTATAATCAAACTTGGCAGAGGAATATCTAAACCTGCTTCTCGAAAGACCTTTTTCATGGCAGTTATCAATAAATTATTGTCTATTTGATCTCCAATAGTATCTTTTCCTTCACCCTGCCAATATATTTCACTGGAGTAATTGGATAATTCCACATCCACCTGTAAAAACAATTCCAAAGCCAAACCCAGAGTATCAAATCCCGGACCCAGATTGGCACTTGTAGCGGGAACCTTTACCGTGAACATAAGTCCTCCCTTAAGATACGGGGACACACCCCTTTTTCCCTATTTATACATTTTATCGGTTTTACCCTCATACATCCTATTTTCATTCGATTGCTGTTGCCCGGGCAATGTCCCCAATTAACCTCAGAAGAAACTGCGGAGCAGTTTCACCACACCGCTGCAACAAGACGGGGAATTGGACCCCACCGCCTGTTTTGTTAATAGGAATCCGACCGTTTAAAGAAGCAGGGACATCTTTTCGCCTCGTTATTACATTTTATTATATTAATATACGTCCCTATCTGTTCCTTCTACCCTGATTACATTGTTAATTTCAGCTACAATGCTCATGCCTTGAAGAACGGTCAGGGAATCACGCAAATCCTGTTCTCTGACTTGATGGGTAATTAAAATCAATTCCGCTTTATCCTCTTGACTGGTTTTCTGCAATACCGCAGCAATACTGACATTATTATTACCAAATACTCCGGCAATTCCTGCCAGTACACCAGGTCTGTCTTTCACGGTCATGCGAATGTAATACTGGGCTTCCAGTTGGTTAATATCGAGTATTTTTTTATCTTCATAGCAGGTACAGCCAATCCTGCCACAACAATTATGCATCATATTGCGGCCAATTTCTATTATGTCGCCAATAACTGAACTGGCTGTAGGCATTTGCCCGGCTCCCCGTCCATAATGCATAATTTCCCCTACGGCATCACCCCGGACAAACACTGCATTGAATACATCGTTCACTCCTGCCAGAGGATGGGCTTTGGGAAGAAAAGCCGGATGAACCCTAACTTGAATCTGCTTATTTTCATCTTCTTTGGCAATGGCCAAAAGCTTAATTACATAACCTAATTCTCCGGCGTATTTTATGTCGGCCGCGCTAATCGAAGTTATGCCTTCAACATAGACATCATAAAAGGTCACCCGGCTGTTAAAGGCAATCGATGAAAGGATAGCAATCTTGCGGGCTGCATCCAGTCCGCAGACATCGGAGCTAGGATCTGCTTCGGCATAACCTAGTGCTTGCGCTTCCGCCAGGACCTCCAAGTAGTCACGTCCTTCCAAACTCATTTTAGTCAATATATAATTGGTAGTACCGTTAAGAATACCGATTACTTCTTGAATTTGATTGGCCGCCAGGGATTGTTTAAGTGGGTAAATAATAGGAATTCCTCCAGCCACACTAGCCTCAAAATAAAAATCAACCTGGTTTTCACTAGCCTTATCAAATATTTGCTTGCCATGAACAGCTATCAAGTCCTTGTTGGCGCTAACCACATGTTTGCCTTTTTCCATCGCCGCGATAATAAAACTTCTGGCTGGTTCAATGCCGCCTATAAGCTCAACCACAATATCAATCTCTTCATCATCAAGAATAACACTAAAGTCCTGCGTGGTCATCGCTGCAGGGATTCCAGCCAAATGGCATTTGTCAATATCCTTTTCAAGGACCCATTTTATTTTTACTAAATCTCCAAGTCTTTGAGCAATCATTTCGCTGCTGGTATTAAAAATCTTAACTACCCCGGAACCAACTGTACCACAGCCCAGTAAAGCAATGTTTATCATTGTTTATCCTCCCATTTTAACTTTTGCCTACTATCTCAACTTCCAATACCCCATTTACCTTCTGCAGGCTCGCTACCAGCTCATCTATTGATATGGTCATTTCTTCTATGCTCAGCGACAGGGTTACCTGTGCCGCCCCGTGCAAGGGAAGATTTTGGTTTATCGTAAGTATATTAACCCGCATTGAAGCAATACAATTCAATACCCCGGACAAAGTACCGGAAAGATGCCTTAACAAGAGAGAAATATTAAGGATTTTCATACTCCCCGCATCAAAAAAAGAAGCTACTCCATCCCGGTATTTATAATAAGTACTCTTGGCAATACCCAGTTTTTCAACCGCCTCCTGAATGCTCCCCGCTTCTTTGCTGGCCAGCATCTCTTTAGCCAATGCAGTTTTAAGAATGGCCTCGGGAAGTATATCTGCACAAATAATATAATACTTTTTTTCTTGTCCACGCAAAAACAAGCACCTCAATCCACGCAGGACGGATTTGTTTCTTCCAAATACGGACATTATAACACTACTCCAAGGTAATGACAATTAATAATCGCAGATTATGGAGAAAGATGAAGGAAATTAGAGGAAATCGATCTTGCCGCTATTATAGAGACGTAAACAGGCCTTAACGACATCGGCATCATATAAAATATCACTATATCTGATTATTTCGTCCATGGCTGCAGTTATACCCAATGCCGGGCGGTATGGGCGGTGTGAGGACATCGCTTCAACCACATCAGCAACCGCTAGAATTCGCGCCTCGAGAATTATATCTTCACCGGTATTTCCCATAGGGTATCCTGAACCATCCAGCCTTTCATGGTGCTGGAGTACCGCCTTGGCAATTTGGGGAGAAAAAGGTATGGTATTTACTATTTCGTAACTGGCCTGAGGATGGGAGTTTATAAAAAGCTTTTCAATATAGTTTAATTTACCCGGTTTGCTCATTATCTCTGAAGATATTTGCATCTTTCCTATATCATGAAGGATAGCTGCGATAAATATTTCTTCACATTTCAGTTGGTTTAGGCCCATTTCTTCAGCTATTGCCGAAGCCAAGCGGGCTACCCTTTTCTGGTGTCCGGCTGTATAAGGATCTCGCTTTTCCGAGGTAGTAGCCAGTGCATCAACCGTGCTTTTAAGCGTAGTCTGCAATTTATCCAGGCTTTCCTGTAAAGCCTGTTCTATTTGTTGGCGGCGATTGATATCCCGGACCGATTCTATAGCACCCATTAGCTGACCATGGCTATCATAAAGCGGAGTTGCCGTACCCCAGGCATAAATGCCTGGGGCTGAACAGAAGGTTTCTCCTTCGATTATTCCGCCCTTCTTGCGAAATGATATATATGGGCAATCATCTCCCGGCCCGGTCTGGTTAACATAATCCACAAGTATCGGGCGGCGATAACCATGAAACGCAATAGCATATTCATAATCACCTTTACCTATAATGTCTTGAGATCTAACTCCGGTCATTTCCTCAGCAGCCCGGTTCCATATAATGACCCGGCCATCCATATCGATGGCAAAGGTAGCATCAGGCAGGAAGTTTATTATATCAGCCAGCCGGCGCTCCGATTCCTGCAATGCCCTGGCCGCCTCTTTGCGCTCCGATATATCACGAATTATACCAAAGAAACCGGTTACATCGTTATTTTTACCAACTAATGCCGATGTTGACGTCTCAACATATATTTCGGAACCGTCTTTCCTGATCAATTGCCAGTCAAGGCTTTTCGTTGCCTCCCGGGATATGAATATAGTGTTGAATACCTCATATATCCGCTTGGCATCTTGCTCACTCATAAACTTTTTATAATTCAAACCCAGCATTTCTTCTGGTTCACGGGCCAGCATCCGGCATAAAGCATCATTGAAAACCATAAGGTTGCCAGCAAAATCAACTTCATAATATCCATCCTCAATCGAGGCTAGAATATTACGATATTTTCTTTCACTGTCCTGCAATGCTTCTTGAATTACATTATAACTTGTCTTACTATTTTCAAAGCCAAGCATTCAAGCATCCCTTCCAAATTGTAATAAAAGCAAAAGTAATGGTTTGGAAATACTCATTCGAATTCAAATTCATTATTGGAAAATATTTTTAAACATGTCTCTACAACACTGCTGTCATAGATTGTTCCGGCACCTTGCCTGATTTCATCAAGTGCCCTATCGATGCCCAAGGCTGGCCGGTATGGGCGGTGTGAAGCCATTGCTTCCACCACGTCCGCCACGGCTAATATTCTAGCTTCCATTAGAATTTCAGAACCTTTTAACCCTAAAGGATAACCTGAGCCATCCAGTCGTTCATGATGTTGTAATAAAATGCTTGCTACTGAGCCGGAAAACGGAATTGAGTTAACTATTTCATAACCCGCCTGGGAATGAGTTTTTACCAGCAGAGCCTCCATCTCACTGAGCCGCCCTGGTTTGGAAAGAATATCGGTAGGTATCTGTAATTTACCGATGTCGTGCAAAATTGAAGCAGTTCTGATAATTTTGACCTGCTCATCGGTAAATCCCATTTGGGTAGCAATGTGACATGCCAGAGAAGCTACCCGCCGTTGATGACCGGCGGTATATGGATCTTTTTTTTCGGTTGTTGTAGCCAGCGCATTTACGGTCCCTTCTAACACATTTTGCAACTGTTCCAGGCTTCTTTGCAGATTCTCCTCGGCTAGCTTGCGCGCAGTTATATTCCTTACAATTACCTGCACAGAATGGCTGCCCTGGAACATTGATGAAGCTCCAACTACCTCAGTAAAGACAATGGCACCATCATGTTTTATTAACTTCATTTCAGTAAGAGGAAAGTTCCCGGTGCTATGTAGATTCTTAGAGAGATCATAATAAGCAGGCATACTGTCGGTATGAATAAAATCGGTAATCGGGTTGCCGATTACTGCTTGAGCATTCTTAACCCCAATCAAATCAGCCCCTGCTTGATTAATAAATACAATTGAGCCATGAATATGTACCACAATCGCATCAGGAGAGACTTCCACCAGTTGCCGATAACGCTCCTCGCTCTCCCATACGGCCTCATTTTTGGCATTATCACCTTGAATCTCATCAAGCTTATCGATCCATATATCTTTGAGCGGCAAATATAGTCCTCCTACCGATTTACATTTTTTCAGAGATAAGAACTAATTCTCCATACTGAGCTATTATCCTGCTTGCCTTTCAAATTAATATTCCATATGGTAACATAATTTACTTATACTTCCTCATGCAAAAGAACCGGTCAAATCAACCGGCTCTCTTAATGTTTTTACGTAGATCTAAAAACTTAACATGTCTCTGCTAGATTATAATACAGATCAATCCACCGCTGCCTTCATTGACAATTCTCTGCAGGGTATCCTGCAGTTTGTGCTGAGCATTTTCAGGCATCCGGTGCAATTTGTTCTGTATGCCTTCGCGCACCAGATCGTGCAGGGACTTGCCAAAGATATTGGATTCCCATATTTTGGCAGGATCTTCTTCAAACTCATCCAGCATATAGCGGACCAGTTCTTCACATTGTTTCTCGGTACCAATAATAGGCGTAATTTCGGTAGTTATATCAGCTTGAATAATATGCAGTGAAGGTGCCTTGGCCTTTAGTTTGACGCCAAAGCGGCTACCCTGGCGAATTAACTCCGGTTCTTCCAAGAACATCTCTTCCAGTCTTGGTGTTACAACTCCATAACCTGATTCCTTAACTTCTTCCAGTGCTGAGGATATCTTGTCAAATTCCTTTTTGGCCACACTAAGATCGCGCATCAGTCGCATGATGTCATGCGTTCCGTCAATACTAAAACCACTAACCTCACTTAGCGAACGGTAGAATAATTCCTCCGGCACACTTACTTCAATGCGCGCTGTACCAGTTCCCAGATCCATTTCTTCCAGACTTACGTAGCTTATGTTTTCGATATCGGATAGTTGTTCTATAGCCTTGTCAATGTCTCTGACTTTACGTATACCATTGAGTACCTGGCGGATGCTGTCTTCCATATCTTTACGAAGCCAGAATTCCTCTTCCAGTTCATCCACCCAGCGCGGTAGCTTGATGTTTACTTCTTGAACCGGGAATTCATAGAGCGCTTCCTCTAGAATTCCATAAACCTGCTCGGTGTTCATTTTGGCAGCATCAACCGCAATAATGCTGACTCCGTATTTTTCACCTAATTCCTCAGCCAGGCTAAGGGTATCCCGTTCATAGGGATGCGTTGAATTGAGTAAAACTACAAATGGTTTATTAAGCTCTTTCAGCTCATTAACTACCCGTTCTTCGGCTTGCAGATAGCTGCTCCGGGATATATCGCCGATGCTTCCGTCCGTGGTCATAACAATCCCGATCGTGGAGTGGTCGGCAATTACTTTCCTGGTGCCTATTTCGGCGGCTTCCTCGAAAGGTACCTCATAGTCAAACCAGGGAGTTTTTACCATGCGCGGTTCTTCATCCTCTTCGTAACCCAGTGCTCCATCAACAGCATAACCCACACAGTCAATCAAACGAACTTTTAAGCTGAGCCCGTTTTGGGTAGTTATTTCAACCGCTTCATTGGGTACAAACTTGGGTTCGGTCGTTGTGATGGTTTTTCCGGATCCGCTCTGGGGAAGCTCATCATTGGTCCGTTCCCGTTCGTAAACATCCTTTATATTAGGCATTATCATCAGTTCCATGAATCTCTTTACAAACGTCGATTTGCCTGTTCTAACCGGGCCAACTACTCCCAGGTAAATATCGCCTCCAGTCCTTTCGGCGATATCTTTTAAGATATTATTTCCTTCCACTTCTCATTTTCCCTCCCTTGATCTAGACTTAATAACAAGGCGGCCTCCCTTCGAATATGGTACCCTGGTAAATAATTACGCTATAACAGTATAAATATATTTATCAATATTCGGTAATATAACCAGAAAAGAAAAAAAGTGTGATAATAATCACACTTCAGGGCGACGACAAAAGCACCACGGGCACTACTACCCCCAGAGCTTTTTACCATTCCTCAATCTTATTTACTATTTCTTCTATCTCATGCTTCTTGCTTCGCTTCATTAAGCGATCGACTTCATCCCGGGGAGGTTTTTCGCGATAAAGCACATTATAGCATGCATTGGATATAGGCATATCCAGTTTGTACTGTCGCGCCAAGCGGTGTACCACTTTTGCAGTATGTGCTCCTTCAACGACCATACCCACCTTTTGCAAGGTTTCTTCCAGACTATAACCTTGACCGATCATAATTCCCGCCTGCCGGTTACGTGAGTGCCTGCTTCCACATGTAACCACCAGATCTCCTATACCGCTTAAACCGGCAAAAGTGCGAGGATCTCCACCCATAGCCTCCCCCATCCTGATTATTTCGTGTAAACCACGGGTAAGCAAGGCTGCCTGCGTATTGTCTCCATAACCAAGTCCGGTCGCAATGCCGGTTCCCATGGCAATAATATTCTTTAACGCCCCTCCCAGCTCCACACCAGCCACATCAGGATTGGTATAGACCCGAAAAGCCGGCGTCATAAAGACGCTCTGTACCAGAAAAGCTGTATCCTTCCTATATGCTGCTACGGTAACTGCCGTAGGGATTTGCCGGGCTACTTCTTCCGCGTGACTGGGGCCGGATAGAACTGCATATCTTTCCTTGATCCCACTGCCCAAGACATCCTCCATTACTTGACTCATGCGCATACCCGTAGTAATCTCCAGCCCTTTGGCAGTATTAACCAGACAGTTCTTGGGGCTTAGGCAGGATTTCAATATTTGCAAAACTCCTCTTAGTGATTGAGAAGGAACAGCCAGAACAATTAATTGGGCGTTTTCCAGTGCTTCGCTTAGATCACTGGTCAGCTTGATATTATCAGCCAATCTTACCCCAGGAAGATAGCGCTGGTTTTCTCTAATGCTTTCTATAATTTCCGGATTATCCTCAGTCCGCCCCCAGATATAAATAGAGGCAACATTTTTACTCAAGAGAAGCGCCTGGGCAGTTCCCCAACTGCCTGCACCCAGAATACAGACTTTTTTCATATCCACGCAACACCTCTTTTAGCTTAATTCGAGGGTGTCAAGGGGAGGGTGTCAAGGGGACAAAAGGACCGTCCCCTTGACACCCTCCCCTTGACATCTAAACCGGATCATTTATTTTGGGTTCGCTGCCCTGCTTGAGTCTTTTAATATTAGCACGGTGACGGTATATAACTAAAGCCGCAATACAGAAACTCATGATGATATAGGTCCATGATTTATCAAACATTATCACCAGCAGGGGAAACAAACAGGCGGCAGTAACCGACCCTAGAGAAACATAGCCCGTAACATAAGCGATCCCTACCAGCGACAACATAAGAATCAAAAAAACACCAGGCATCAAAACCAAAATTGCTCCGGCCGCAGTAGCCACCCCTTTGCCACCTCGAAAACCAAGAAACACGGGGCAGCAATGACCAAAAACTGCGATAAAGGCGCATAATGCAGCTAATAATTCGCCTCCGCAATAAAGACCCAGACCGGCGGCGGCGGCTCCCTTTAAAAGGTCACCGGCCAGAGCAACCATACCCACTCTAACCCCGGAGGTCCGGAGGGCATTGGTAGCACCGACGTTGCCGCTGCCTTTTTTTCGAATATCCTGCTTGGTAAGCAGACGGGTAATAAGGTATGAAAACGGAATAGAGCCAATCAAATAGCATAACCCAATGATAGCTGCTTCTTTCAACACAAATCCTCCCACCATGCAAAATGTTAGTCCTCAGATTTCTTCTCCCTAAGAATAAGCTTGATTGGCGCACCTTCGAAGCCAAAATTCTTGCGCAAAACATTTTCAAGATAGCGCAAATAAGAAAAGTGGACCATATCCGGGTGATTGGCAAAGAACACAAAAGTGGGCGGGGCCGTCCGAACCTGGGTTGAGTACATGATTTTAACCTTTTTTCCGCCTCCACCGGGCAGGGGATTAAGCATCATAGCCTCATTAATTACTTCGTTCAACTGTGAGGTGGTAACCCGGTGGTTATACTGGTCAGCTACAAAATCAACCAGTTCCAAGGTCTTAAAAATCCTTTGCTTGGTTAAAGCTGAGATATACATTAGCGGTGAGTAAGCCAGAAACTTCAATTCGCGCCGCATATCTTCATCAAACTTTTTCATGGTCTGTCCGTCTTTTTCGATTAGATCCCATTTGTTAACTACAATTATATTGGCCTTGGCTTGCTCATGAACATAACCAGCAATACGCTTATCCTGTTCGATTACACCTTCAGTGGCATCAAGCATTATCAAGGCAACATCGCAGCGTTCAATGGCTTTGAGGGATCTTATAACACTGTATTTTTCCGTAGCCTCGGTGATTCGGGATTTTTTTCTGATTCCTGCGGTATCGATTAATATGTATTTATGACCATTATATTCAAAAGGGGTATCTATCGCATCCCTGGTGGTGCCTGGCACTTCACTTACGATAACCCGCACCTCACCTAAAAATGAGTTTACCAGCGATGATTTGCCTACATTAGGTCGCCCTACGATGGCCAGTTTAATGGCATCATTATTCTCTTCCGTATCCATGCCAGGTAGAAACTGAGCTACCACTGCATCCAGAATTTCATTGGTATTCAAGCCGTGCATAGACGATACCGGAATGGGATCACCCAGCCCCAGCTTGTAAAACTCATAATATTCAAATTGCTTGCCAAAGTTCTCCACTTTATTCGCTGCCAGCACCACCGGCTTCTTGGATTTCCGCAGCAGCTTGGCTACCAGTTGGTCTTCATCGGTGATGCCTTCCCGGCTGTCTACCACGAATAGTATTACATCTGCTTCTTCAATGGCGAGTTCAGCCTGCATTTTTACTTCGCGGGTGAATATATCGCCTTCATCAAAGCGAATTCCCCCGGTATCAATAATGATAAACTCTCTGCCATCCCAATCCGAGCTGTCATACAAGCGGTCCCGGGTAACCCCGGGAATATCTTCCACAATCGCCTTGCGGGCCCCGACCAGCCGGTTGAAAAGGGTGGATTTTCCTACGTTGGGCCTGCCGACTATGGCTACCACCGGTTTTGCCATCTATCTTCCTCCATTTATTCTCTATCATTTTAATATAGCTTCCACCAGTGAGCAGGCACTGCCATCTACCATGATGATCCTTGCTCCGCTGCTTTCCGCTATCTCATCTATACTTACATTATCAAGCAATATTTCCTGGCCTTCTTTTAAAACAACCTGCGGTATTATGACCACCCGCTCTTCAAATTCTTTTCCCAGAGCAGCAATAATATCCCGACCGGTTAACAACCCGGTAACTGATACATCCCCAGCAAAAAAGCTATTCTGCACCGGCAGAATATGAAGCGAAAGCCCTTCAATCTGATTCAGTCGGGCTACCATACTTTCCAGTACCGGGACCGCGGAAACACCGGTTACCAGCGTCACTTCCCGCTTAACGATTTGCTTCGGCAAGGATGCTTCCAAAAGGCTAAACTCATCCTCTAAAACCCGGGCTAATCCTATCCCATTTTCAATCTGGCAAAAGTCATCATAATATTCTGCATCAGGAATTGTCAGTCCAGCTTGAATATAAAATTCATCAGCCAGATACACAAAGCCGCGCTGGAATAAAGGCCGGTATCTGTGCTGGTATTGTTCAACACACCCAATTATCCGGGCCGCTTCTTCAGCTGTAAAACCTCTAAGTTTCTTTAGCTTTTGACGATGCCCGGTCAAACCCACCGGAACGATCCCCACCGACAATACGGATGGGAAATACACAGCCAGTTCCTCGATACTCTCCTGCAAAATGGAGCCATCGTTTATATTTGGACAGAGTACAATCTGGGTGTGAACTTCAATCCCGGCCTCATATAAACGTTGCAAATCTTCCTTTATACTAGAGGCTTTGGGATTGTTAAGCATCTCGGCGCGAAGTTCGGGTTGCATACAGTGGACAGAAACATATAAAGGACTCAACCTCATATTCAAAATCTTTTGCCAGTCTTTTTCGTTCAAGTTGGTCAGGGTGATAAAATTGCCCAGCAAGAAAGAATAGCGGTAATCGTCGTCTTTAACATATAGGGTCTTTCTCATTTTGGGAGGCAATTGGTCTACAAAGCAGAAAATACAACGGTTCTTACAGACCTTCATCTTATCGAAGATCAAGTCTTCAAAAATAATACCCAGATCCTCATCATAATCCTTTTCTATCTCCAAAGACCATAATTCGTTATTTGCTTTCCTGAGCTCGAGTTGAATACAATCATCCTGGGAATAGAATTCATAATCTATAATATCTTTGATTTCATTACCGTCAATTGATAAAACAACATCTCCGGCTTCGATACCCATTTCATCGGCGATACTATTATCACAAATCTCTTTTATCCGGGCTACCATCTTACCTGCCTCAATAATTATTATTTATTCAATTATCCGTTAAAAGCCAGAACTTCGCAAGTTGCATCTAAATATGATGAGGTCCGGGTAAAAGCTTAATGCAATTTTCTTAATTCGCCACGAAAATCTTCAACCTCTTTGACGATCCGGTAGAATTCTTTCTTCACAACATATTCGGACAAAACCCGGCTAATTGCCTCTCCGCCTAGAATCCCGGGTATCTTTTCTGCAAAGCGCAGCAATTGTTCTCCCTTTATCCGCACTGGTTTTACGACCAGTTCGTCTCTGGAGAATCCCATTACATTAACCAAGTCTTCAATGGTTTTTTGCGTCATTAAGACTTCTTTACCCGCACCCAAACTATAAATACGATTATCCTGGCTGTCCTTATCGATAAAAATAGGAAAGCCGCTATAATCCTTCTTTATATTACTGAAATCAGGCAGCATTTTAAAATTCGTTTCATTTAATCTTTCCAAAAATATATAGGCTGCAATAAGGCTGTGATGAACTCCCGTGGTAGCTAAAAATATTATGATCATTATTTATGACCCCTGCACTTTTTTCATACTTTGCAGACGCGTATACTCCACCAGATTGACCAGATTAAAAAAGGCATCACGTGAACCGCTCCCCAGTACCGGCCTTCCCAGCCATTCAAGTCCCATTCTTCTTGATGTAAACCCCCCTATTTTCATACTCCAGTTAACTTGATTCATACAGTTGACGCTGATCAACTTGTCACTGACTCCCAGAATATCGGCAATCCCCAGTAGTATATTGGAATAGCGGTTGCCCATGCTTTTCTTGCCTAAAACATATATTTCGTTTTTAAACTCGTCGATACCCATAAATCTTATAGATCCAAAATCAGCATCGCTAGTTTTGTCATAGTAAGGGATGGCCATCATTTCTTCCATAGTCGGCAGGCGGCTTTTATCAATTAGTCCCAAATGTATTGCCGATGCCAGCACCGATGAGTGAGAACCGCCAAAACAATGATAAATAATCTTCATGTAATGCCTCCTTAGCAAGTTAATGTCTGCATATGAGTAAAACCCCATTTTCAAGGTCATGCACCACACCATCGAGAATACGTGCCAAATAGAGGCTGGTTTTTTGCTGTTCCTGGGAATTCTCGGCATGAAATACCGGACAGCCCCCTCCTTGTACTTTCCCGGCATCGAGGACAACCATGGCCAGTATAAATTCTTTTATTGCTACATCCACTAGTCAGCCGCCTTTCGACCGTACAGACTACTGAGGGTTGTTCCTCGGGTTGATTCCAAAACTGGAACCCGTTTAATTATCTCCATCAGGTATTCGAGATCAGGTTCATTGGCCAGCATAAACAAAGCCAAATAGCCTTGATCAATCTGTTTTCGGGCTAATGGTGCAAAATGCGGTTCCCCGACATCAACCTTGCTGCCTAAAATAGAAACTGCATCATGAATGATAGCCATTCTTTGCCCGGGAGCATCCAGAGTTAAGCGGGCATTATCATCGATTGGTTTAATAATTACCCCCATACCTTCCCGCAAAATTTTTTCCCGCTCCGCCGGCAAACCGACATTCTTTATTACTACATCATTAACCTTGAGGATGGAACCATCAAAATGCAGTTGGCCGGCTTCAATTTTAGCGATATCTCCTATATGGGAACCCGCCATCAATCTAAGTGAAAGCAGAAAGCAAAGGGGAGCAGATAAAAAAACATACTGCCACCCCAAGCTGTACACCACCGCACTATTTAATAAGGCAGTCAATATAACCAGATAATTTCTCGCTTCAAATACGCGGGCGATACCTTCTATATAATCAGTTCCCCGGGGGATTAATTTGGTCTTTTCCAAATTACTTAAGGTCTCTCGCTCCATGTTACGAATATCTCGAAACTGCTGGGCTGCCAGAACCAGAAATGTCACCGCTACATAGTCAGGTTTGGCCAGAGCCGGAATTGCGACAGCTCCCAAGCCAGCGGCAATAAATCCCAAGGCTAGATGAGTAAGGTAAGCATGGGGATAGGTGGGATAGTAACGATAATCACTCCGCAACATAAGCCACCTATCAACAAACCCGCTTACTGTACCTGCAATAACAGCTATCAGGTATTTTTCCATCTATTTGTTGGTGCCTTTGTTTAATAAATAATAACCGCCAGCAGCGGCTGCAACAACCACCAGCAATATCAATATGGTACTTCCAGCACCCTGGTTGTCTCCGGTGCTAAGCGGTTTTTTCGCAGGACTGGTGCTTGAAGTATTATTATTTAGCGATATCCCCAAAACGCTTGGCAAGGTCTCGGCAAATAAGCTGACTCCTTTTTCGGCATCCTCTTTCTTATTGGTATGAGCTCCGACTTCAATCAGCATCGCCCGTGAGCTAAGATCCTGGTTATAGTCGCCTTTGCCGATATAGATCCCATTGGATAATCCCGGAGCCTTTTTATCCATTACCGCCTTGATTTTTTTAGCAAATTCCATATTGGTCTTCATGTTGGGATTGCTGCGGCCCACCACCAATTTTATTTTGGTGACATCCGTTCCTTTCACCTGGGCCTGGTATTGGGAAGCAGGCACAGCATCTCTATGCACATCGAGTATGGCATCAGGCTGGCTCTTTTTGAGCAAACTGGCCGCAGTCCTTCGCGAGCGGTTGTAGGCATTAACATCATGCGGGTTATGATTATTTTCACTATACTGAACGTTAAAACCCATTGTTTTCAGTTTTTTAACCATGACCTCACCCACATCGTAAATGCCTCCATTGCCTTCTATGCTTTCTTTACCGTCAGAAGGAACATAGGACTCATCACTATGCGTGTGGTAAACCGCTATGGTAGGCTTTTTGCTAGCGGCTGCGGGTATAGCTTGATTAAATATCCATGCGCTTTGTTTTTGATCATATTGCAGAACCGGCATCTCTTCCTGACCCTGATAAATGCAGCGGGCTGTTTCTCCAGTTATCTCAGTTACTTTATATCTTGAATTGCCAGCCGATATATACTCATCGCCAACATAAACCTTGGTACCGGTCTGGTGTATAACATTATTGTTTTCATCGAGTAGCGTATAGTATGCATTTGCAGACGGATCTTCTTGCGGAACTGCTAATGCAAATGAAGAAGCAGTCATGGTAAGAAGCAGTGTCATTGCCAGTATTATTCCAGTACGCCACCACCTATTCATGCTCATCGCTCCCTTCATCCCGGATTGGCATCTTATGCTCTTGCTCCGGCAATGGTTTCTGGGCAACTTCGGGTTCTCTAAGATTCCTGACCAGTTCTTCGGGTCTGCCCTCAGTTTCCGGCCCCCCTTGCATACGTTCCAATGTTTCCCCAATGATTTCAGCCAGCAGAACAGCTAATACCCCGGCCAGGATCAAGGAATCAAATGCTCCTGCTCCTCCTACATGAACTGTTCCTCTAACCCCACTACGGATCAGATAAATGTATTGTCCTATGTCCAGAGCCAGAACTCCTATTACCGCAGCAAAGAAGGCACCCCGTCGGGATCTTCCGGCCAAATAGCCTACAACTCCGGCCACCAGTGGATAAATGTAGATGGGATCAATAAATATCTCTTCCGGTTCCGCACCCAAAAACCTGCCGGCCAGAAATAACGCCAGCGCTGTAACTGCCGCCGCAATAAGCGATCTTATTTTTTCAGTGCCAGTACCGGCTCCCAGCCATACATATACCGCCAAACCAACCGCCACAATTCCTCCCAGGTTTATGGTTATTCGTGAGGTCAACGGAATGTCAAAAAAACTGCCTACGATAATCAAGGCAATAACAGCCAAGGCCCCTTTGTCACTTAAACGCAGGCGGTCCAAAACCCGGTGGGCCACTCCGAAGTATATCAATATTGATATAACAACCAGTGCTATCAGGCCAAACGGAAAATTTGCCATACTCTTTCATCCTTTCTGAATATATTATGTCTTAAGCATCGGAAGAAACTGCGGAGCAGCTTCTGTCACACCGCTGCAACGAGGCGGGGGGTTGGAACCCGCCGCCTGTTTGCTTGGCAGGAACCCGACCACCTAAAGAAGCGGAGGACATCTTTTTGCCTCGTTATATTTTTCCCGTTTAACATTGGATTATGTAAAACGTCAATAACCGGTAGGTCTCTATTCAAAAATAACTATTTAAGCATTATGGGGATTAGTTCATAGTAAAGGGGAGCATCTAAAGAAGTGGGTATCTTGGATAACCATAATTAAAAACTCAGGGACCAGTCAGATAGAAAAGAACGGATGCCAACAGGCTATCCGATTAATCCCTTTCTTGGGAAACACTATAGGATTAATTAGTAATACAATGTTTTAGGGAGTTTTTGGGAGTAGGTTTTATCCTAGAACACCTGAGTTGAATATTTGCCAAACTATAGCATGATATCAACTTTGGGAAGCAATACGCTATATGTTATACTTAAAAAGCATATCAGAAAAATCAAATACACTATTCTGTTGACGCCGAATCTTAATATAAGAGCGGGGGACCCAATTTTTGGGGTGAATCTCATCAAAAATGAGTAGGGCTACCTTTGGCCCGAATCCGTCAGCTAACCTCGTAGGCGTGGAAAGGGAAGAATAATGCTCTATTAGGCCGATCTTCTCGGCCTTTTTGTATTCCTTTTCCGGTCATAGCAATACAGAATTGTCAACAGAATCGATCTGCTTGCAGGAAGGAGGTAGATAGATTATTTGTTAGCACCTACTTGAGGGGAATGTTATTGTTATTGTGCAAACAAGGAAGGGGGAGCAACGAGTGAAAAAAAATATACTTATGGTCATCACCTTGGTAATAGTATTAGCTTTAGGTTTGTTGGTAGTCTCGGGATGCAGTCAGAAAGAACAAGGGGTTAACTCTCTGGGCCAAGAAGAACTAGGGGATAACTCCCTGGAACGTGTTAAAAATGTGGGGGAAATCACTTTCTCTATGAGCGGTGGTTACCCCCCTTTTAATTATTATAATGAAAATAATAAGCTGGTTGGCTTTGATATTGATGTCTGCAACGAGGTTGCCAAAAGGCTAGGGGTAAAGTTTAAAGCAGTACCTAACGAGTGGAGTGGAATTGTTGAGGGTCTCAGATCCGAGGTATATGACGGCATTTTGGGCAGTATGGCCATCACCGAGGAACGAAAAGAGGTAGTCGACTTTTCAATACCGTACTACTATTCCGGTGCCCAGGTATTAGTACGGGAAGACAGCCCTTACCAAAGTACAGAAGAATTAGAAGGTAAAAAGGTAGGGTTGGCAACTGGAACCACCTTTGAAAATGATGCGAATAACCTAAAGGCCGAAGTTAAATTGTACAAAGATGATAACCAGACATTAATGGAATTGCAAAACAATAACCTGGATGCGGTAATAACCGACCGGGTAGTAGGAATAACAGCCATGAATAATGGTGAATTCAATGTGAAATTACTGGGCCAACCTTTAAGAAGTGAGGAAATTGCAGTAGCTTTTCGCCAGGAAGATGACACATTAAGAGAAGCAGTAAATGAAGCTCTGCAAGCCATGCATGATGATGGCACCTTGACTGCCCTGAGCGAAAAATGGCTCAAACAAGATATCAGTACTAAATAGTTTTTTCATATGCGTGGCAGGAGTATGACAAATGGAGTTTATCAATGTAATTATTAAATATATACCCTTATTCTTACCTGCAGCCTGGATGACTATCCAGATAACTGTTCTGGGTATTACTATTGGCGTATTACTGGGATTAGCCGGTGCTTTTTTACGTATTTCCGATAAATGGTGGGTAAATGCCATTGCCCGTATCTATATTTTTGTCATCCGGGGGACTCCTTTACTCCTGCAGCTTTTTATATTTTTCTATGTTTTACGTCAGGCCTTGAGTCTGGATTCAATGACTGCTGCCTTTCTGGCCCTTGGCCTACATAACGGAGCATACATTACGGAAATATTCCGTGGTTCCATTCAGTCTATTGATCACGGGCAAATGGAGGCAGCACGGTCCTTGGGGATGAGTTACCCGCGGGCGATGATTCGAATAATCCTGCCCCAGGCATTTAAGCGGTCGATTCCGCCTTTGGGCAACCAGTTTATTATTGCTCTCAAGGACTCATCTCTAGCCAGTGCCATTACTATAAATGAAGTGTTATTGCAGGCCCAGAGACTGGCGGCTGCCAATTATAAGATGCTTGAGATGCTGACCATAGCTGCTATTTTCTATCTATTTTATACAAGTATTTTCACCTGGCTGGTTAACCGCCTGGAAGCATGGCTAAACGTTGATAGCAAGTAACCGACAAGGAGGTGGACTAACAAATTATGCTAAGAATTGAAAATCTGCATAAATCCTTTGGTGATTTACAAGTATTGGAGGGAATTGACCTGCAGGTCAAAAAATCAGAAGTTGTGGTAATAATAGGGGCCAGTGGTTCGGGAAAAAGCACTTTGCTAAGGTGTATTAATTTTCTGGAATACAGCGACCAGGGCAAGATATATATTGAGGGTCAATTACTTAACGAAAAAAATGAACGGGAAATAAATCAGATGCGGGCCCGGGTGGGCATGGTTTTTCAACATTTTAACCTCTTTCCCCACAAGACGGTTATAGAAAATGTTATGGAGGGACTTACTCAAGTAAGGAAAATTAGTAAATTTGAAGCGAAAAAAATTGCCTATAAATATATAGAAAAAGTTGGTCTGACGGATAAAGAAAAGGTGTATCCGGCCATGCTTTCCGGAGGACAGAAACAGAGGGTGGCTATAGCGCGCGCCCTAGCCATGGAACCGGTGGTAATGCTTTTTGATGAGCCTACTTCGGCCTTGGATCCGGAATTGGTAGGTGAGGTTTTGCTGGTTATGAAAGAACTGGCTCGTGAAGGAATGACAATGGTGGTAGTAACTCATGAGATGGGCTTTGCCCGTGAGGTAGCAGACCGTGTGATATTCATGGATGATGGACAGATACTGGAGGTGGGAACTCCCGAGGATATCTTTGACCGGCCCCAAAACGAGCGAAGCCAGGCTTTCTTGAGCGCAATTATATAGTTTTTACAATAGATGTTTATACCAAATATTCATGCTTTCAATCTGCCCGGCAATATTGGTATTGTTCGGAAGGGTGCCACCATAATGGTAACCCCTTTGGGAAAAACTAATATTCATCGATGGCGAGAGTGCCCGTGCAATGGTATATGCAGTTCGAATATTACTCAGAATCATCTCTTGCTCCATTTGCTTTAATAGGCACAACGCCAGCCGGTGCCCCCTCCAGGCAGGATCAGTCGCAAAATCAGTCATCTCGACATTTTGGTATGCTGGACTCATTTCTGCAGAAGCAATGGCAATCAGCCTGCCTGACAGTTCAACGCCAAAATATCGGGTATTAATTCGCATGGTTTCTCCAATATAGTCCGAATCATGAATAGGAAAGGGGTAGGTTGTAAAAACCGACCGGTAAAGCGCACTCATTTCCTCAACATCTCCGGGTACACATTCACGAATATGCGCTCCTTCTGGAAGGGAAAGCAGCGCAGCTTGCTGTGACGCATAGGAATGAGCTAATTGCAGAATTGCAACAATCTGTGCAGATTGTTGCAATTTGGATCTTTCCGGGGATAGATACTTCCCCAGGAAAACCGCTTCATCATGTAATTGATAAAACAAGGGTATAGCAGCCTCGATACGATAGCCCTGACGAATAAAAGCAGCAGAATGCTTTTTGCGAATCTTGGCAATAATTTTGGTGTACCCCTGCTGGGAAGCCATTTTGTTAAGAAAAACAATGATTTCCTCGGGGTTCGCTTCTCCCAGATGCATAAGGTAAATCCGATTGCTGAGGGGTCCATGTTGAATGACCGCATCTCCAAATTTTTTAATGTGGTCGGTTATCATCATATTTGCCATAGCTTTTTATCCTTTCCCGCATAGCTGGTTAAGAATGAACATGTACAACAATTAATCCCGCCGGGCATATCGTTCATTTCCCGCAGGTACCAGGGATATGGTTTGGTCGTAATCAGACAGCAGCCTTTCAATACCAACAGCTCTAGTATCATCGGCATCCCCTAACTCCAATTGCAGGTCACAGGTATCACATTTCCGGTCACAGAACTGTGAGTTGTAGGAATGCGGTTCCTGGTAAGTGGTGATGACCCCTTCGTAGTTTCTCAATACGACCTTATTGGTAGACCAGGAAATCAGGTAATTCGGCATTACTGGTATCTTTCCGCCGCCACCGGGAGCATCGATCACATAGGTAGGGACGCAAAAACCACTGGTATGTCCAATCAGACTTTCCATAATCTCAATGCCCTTACCCACCGGAGTACGAAAATGAGAGAGCCCTTCGGAAAGGTCACACTGATAAAGATAATAAGGCCGAACGCGGTTCTTTACCAATTTATGAACCAGAGAGCGCATAATCCGGGGACAGTCATTGACACCGGCCAGCAAAACCGTTTGGTTTCCCAGAGGAATGCCAGCATCAGCTAAGCTGCCCAACGCTTTACGAGAAGACCGGGTAATTTCACGAGGGTGGTTGAATTGAGTGTTAATCCAGAGCGGATGATGTTTTTTAAGCATGTTGGCCAGTTCATCGGTGATTCTATAAGGTAATACAACTGGGGTGCGGGTTCCAATGCGGATCACTTCCACATGATCAATGGCCCGTAGTTCGGTAAGTATCCAATCCAGGTAATCATCTGACAGCAGGAATGGATCTCCCCCGGATAGCAAGACATCTCTGATTTTAGGCGTATTTCTGATATACTCGATTCCCGCCCGGATTTCCGAACGACCGGGTATTGAGTCGACATCGCCAACCCGGCGTTTGCGTGTACAATGCCGGCAATACATTCCACATATGTTGCTGACCAGCAACAGTACCCGGTCCGGATAACGGTGCGTAACCCCTGCTACCGGACTGTCTCTATCCTCGTGAAGTGGATCGGACATATCCCAATCCATCACATCCAATTCCAGCGGCGATGGAAACGCCTGCACGAATACCGGATCGTTCTCCATGTTTTCCGTGTTTATCAGGGATAAATAGTAAGGCGTAATGGCGATAGGAAACTTGTCGATGGTCTTTTGAAAGGCTTTACGTTTTTCATCGCTGAACCGTCTGGCAAATAACTTCTCAAAGGTATCAAGATCCTTGATTGAGTTGCGCATATGCCATTTCCAATCGTACCACCGGGAAGTAGGCTCTCCTCCGCTAATGGCCTTAAATATCTCCAGCTGTCTGAGGGTTAATTCCAAAAATTCCTCCTCCTTGTCATCTCGCCTTGATAGTCTTAAGATCTCGACCAATTGGTGTACAAAGTTGTTACCATAGGCGTAAATGTCATGTATCTGCTATTATTCTGATAGTCTTTACATAACACTTGCAGGTTATTACAAAACAATTTTTGGAATTAAAACCATATTGAGTATGGCATATGAAGGATGTAATGGGGAACTATGGAATGGTTCAATTTGCCCATTTTATTGGATCAATATTGCGTGCCCGCAACCTTTCAGCAGTATCGCCAAGGATTAAAACAGGCTTCTGACGAAGCTCATTTACATTTTGCGAACCGGTCATCAGCAGGACGGCTTGCAATCTGTATAAAAAATAGTGCAAATATTGCTCCAGTTCGTCAACCCCTTGCTGGACTAAGATTTTCAGCAACGGCCCGGCCATCGCTATCATATCCGCCCCCATCGCAAGTGCTTTAGCAGCCTCTCCAGCACTTCTTATGCCTCCCGAAGCGATAATGTTAATTGGCAATTGCAGGTATACCATTTCTGCCAGACTTACCGCAGTAGGTATCCCCCAATCATCAAGCTCATCATCAAAAATTCCGCCCCGCTGGCTTTCAATAGCTATAAAGTTGCTTCCTCCCTGACCCCCGCAGTCGAAAAATCTCACCCCGGCCTCGAAAAGCCTGGCCACGCTTTCCCGTGACAAGCCAAAACCAGTCTCTTTGGCAACTACCGGCACCGGGCATTTTTCGGTAATCTTCATTACGTTGTCAATGATTCCCCGAAATCTTCTATCGCCTTCAGGCATAGCCAGTTCCTGCGGTACATTAAAGTGGAGGTGCAGCGCATCGGCATTTATCATCTCTACAGCCTGAATAGCAGTAGTCAAATCACTTCCCGCCCCAACATTGGCAATAATTACTCCGTCGGGGTTTTCTTCCCGGACTACTCTAAAGCTGTCCCTTAAATTAGGCTCGTTCACTGCTATTGTCTGGGAACCTACCGCCATGGCCATTCCCAATTTGGCTGCCAATGAAGCCAGCTCGCGATTGATCACCAGCGCCTCTGCAATTCCCCCGGTCATGGCATTTATGACAAAGGGATATTTCAGTTTTTTACCCAGGAAACTACAACTCAGATCAATATCATCCATGTCTAATTCCGGGAGCGAATTATGAATTAAATGAATACAGGCAAAACCATTGGCAGATGGCCCATCGTTTGTGTTTATGGCTATATCTATATGATCTTGTTTGCGTTGTTTTCTGATTATAACAACCTCCTTGCCATAACTATGGCCTTTTCCAAAGCTTCCTGATCATTTATATTAAAAAAACTCTCCTCCGTTTTGCCAAATCGCTGCAAATCATTTTCCTCCAGTATCAGGGCATCCATTTCATTAAATATCAAGGTCAACTTTAGTTTATTCTCCTCAAGGTGGCGGGCGAATATAGGTAAAGATTTACGATGATATATGGCCGCGGTGGGCTGAATACGCCCTTTAATCTCTGGGACCACGCTGTCATACCCGTTAAGCTTGCCCAGCATATAATCAATGGTTTCAAAGTTGACAAATGGCATATCACAGCCCAGGAGAAAAACCGCATCGTTATTGGCATGGGAAAGGGCCGAGTGGATGCCTGCTACCGGACCTAAACGGGCATAGATATCGGTGTATACCTTTACTCCCAGTTCAGAGTACAACTCCGGGTCATTGCTGATTATTATAGTTTCATCAAAATGAACCTTAAATTTCTTTACTAATATCTCAATTACGGTTTCGGTGGTTAGCCTGGCAAAGGCTTTATTAAAATGCATTCGCGAACTTTTTCCACCGGCCAGGATTATTCCACTGGCCTTCATACTCACACCTCGCTTAACGCTTCCAGTTTAAAGAAAAAGGCTGCCTCCGGCAGCCTCAGGTTATCAAGTAAGCTGTTACTGACCGAGCGAGCAATAAAGGTGAAGGTCAAGGCATTATCAAAAGCCGCGATTAAGGTGTGGTGACGGACCTTCTGCTTCGCAGCAAAGTCGCGTCCCCATATAGAGAGTACGTTGATTGAGCGGTTTTTGAGTAATGACACAGTGATTCGCCTTTATTGACGGTCCGAGACTGCCCCTGGCAGCCTAATGTCTCATTGCACAGCTATTGTTGGAACAACAGTGGCATGATTCTCGATCACTTTTCCCACTGCTTTTTGTGGTATTGAACAAAGATAACATTTGTTTTATGTTACTAGTGCCACATTCAGGACACAAAATTTTGTGTTTGTCGGCATTGGATATAATGATATCGAACTGCTTGCCGCATTCCTGACAGCTGAAATCAAATCTGGGCATACTGAATCTACCTCGCAAAAAGATTATTCCTCATCTTGACTTTCCAGGTATTCCTGAACCTCACTGTCCTCCATATCATTCTGAGCTTCTTTGATGGAAAGACCGATTCTCTTCTCTTCGGAATCGATACTTAAAATCTTAACCTTGACTTTTTCTTGGGCTTTTACTACATCATCCGGTTTTTCAACCCGGCGGTTGGCCAGTTGGGATATGTGTACCAGTCCATCGACTCCCGGTTCAATCTCAACAAAGGCACCAAAGGGAGCAATTCTTACCACCGTACCATCGATTATATCGCCCTCTTTATATTTGTCCAGAACGATTTCCCAAGGACTTTTAAGTAGTTTCTTGCGGCTCAGGGAGACTCTTTCCTTTTCCCGGTCAACGCCTAAAATAAAAATATCTATCTCATCGCCCTCAGTTAAAACGTCAGAGGGATGAGCAATCCGGTTATGGGCAATTTCGGAAACATGCAAGAGACCTTCATATCCGCCCAGGTCAATGAATGCTCCATAATCAACCAGTCTTTTAATCTTGCCTTTACGGGTTTGCCCTTCTTCAATCTCTTCCCAGAATATTTTTTTCAGTTTGGCTTTTTCTTCAGCCACCAGTTCCTTGCGTGAAAGCACAATTTGTGAACCCCGGCGCTTGTTGCGGTTGAATTCAATTATTTTAAAGCTGAGCACCTGATTTACATAATCGTCCAGGTTTTTTACATAACCATCATCCACATGAGAAGCAGGCAGGAAGGCCACCACCCCGGCATCTACCAGCAAACCGCCCTTTACGCTGCCGGTTACCGTACCTTGTATAACTTCACCCTCCTGATAACTCTTTTCCAATTCATCAAGAACCTTTTTGCTCTCAACTTTTTTCTTGGAAAGCAGAATGGTGCCATCATCATCCCATTTGAGAACCATTACCTCAATCTCATCACCCACTGCTACCAGTTCTTTGGCTGATGCTACATCTTTAATGGACATTTCACGCAGGGGAACAATTCCTTCTGATTTACCCCCTACATCAACCATTACTTCATCATCCAATACCTGAATAACTATTCCTTTTATTACATCTCCTTTATTGGGAGAAGCAATGTCAGCCATTTCTGCTTCCAACTTGGCAAAGGACTCATCATTAGCCGAAGCTTCTGCAGAGTTTATTTCCTGTTCCACCTGTTCTACCTGTTCCACCTGTTCCTGGTTCTCGACCAGGCTGTTGTTTTCATCATACGCCGTCATCCTATCCAATACCTCCTTAATAATCCAGTCCGGGGTAGACGCTCCCGCTGTAATACCTAGGCGGGATACTCCTTTCAGCCATTCCGGGTCAATTTCTAATACATTTTGAATTTGAAAGGTTCTTACTCCGGTACTAATACACTCTTTCCCCAGAGTGCGAGTATTTGAACTTTTTTTATCGCCTATGACCAACATCAAATCAACGTCCTGGCATAATAGACGAGCGGCCTCCTGGCGTTTTTTCGTTGCCGGGCAAATCGTGTTAAAAAGCCGGGCTTCCGGATATTTTGCCGATAAGGCTGCAAATATAGCCTGATAGTCTTTCTGGTCCCTGGTGGTCTGAGATACCATTCCCACCTTTGGGCCGAGTTGCAGATCTTTCAGATCATCAATGCTGTTTACAACTGCTGCTTTATCATCGCACCATCCCATTATCCCCTGTACTTCGGGATGGTTAATATCACCGAAAATCACAATGTCATATTCTTCACCTCGTAAGCGGGCGACAATCTCTTGAACCTCTTTAACCAGAGGACAAGTGGCATCCTTTATCTTCAGTCCCTGGTGGACGGCCTGGTTCAAAACAAGTGGTGACACCCCATGTGATCTGACTATAAC
>JAQUXM010000145.1 GCA_028692415.1 Syntrophomonadaceae bacterium
TTGCCAGTAATTGTAATTAAGTACCTGTGTTAATTAAATGATATATTGTATGCAGTTATTGCAATACATAGAAAGGATTTAGATTTGAGATATATAATTGGTGTGGATGGCGGCGCAACCAAAACTGAGGCGGTTGCCTATAGTTTGGCAGACCAAGAGCTGGCTGTGGGTTATGCGGGTTTTGGAAATCTCAGCTTGGATTTTGATCAGGCAGTAAAAAACATAATAAATGCCATCCAGCAATGCATAAATAGTCTCGAGGAACAAGAAGGACAAGGGGATTGTTTGTGTATATACTTAGGCATAGCGGGAATTGAAGTTGGTGACAATCTAGAGAAAGTTGAGACTTTCCTTAAAGAGAAGTTTGCTTGTAAAGTACAGGGCTTTCACGATACTGAGCTTGCTTATGAGGCCATATTAAAAGGTGAAGACGGGATTATTACCATATCTGGAACGGGTTCGGTAAGTTATGGTTTATATAAAGGGAAGAAGGCCAGAACTGGTGGCTGGGGTCATATTTTGGGTGATGAGGGAAGCGGCTATGCGATAGCCTTAGCAGCTTTTAAAAGGATGACGCTGGAGGAAGATTCAGGATGGGTTAGGAGTGAACTTACTCAGACGATTATGGGTAAGCTTAATTCAGACCAGGTAAGTGATATAAGAGGATTTATTTATTCAGCCAGTAAGGGAGAAATTGCCGCATTCGCACCTATAGTGGCCGAACTTGCCAAGAGTGCGGAGATAAATTCACTTAACATACTTAAACAGGCAGGAAAAGAGCTGGCTATGATGACAGAAAGACTTTATAAAAAACTTGGGATTAATGAATCCATTAACATAGGAGTTAGTGGGAGCATCCTCAGTAAAGTTGATATAGTAAGGGAAGAATTCAAAAGCTGTTTGGAAAGAGATTTAGAATCAGTCCACATAATAGCAGACGATATTTCCGCAACCAAAGGAGCCTGCTATTTACATAGCAGAATTATAGAGCAGGGAAAATATTGAAAAAGAGGATAAAATATGTATCTGATACCATTACCACAGCAGATTACAGCCCGGGAGGGAGCGTTTTCCATAGTCCATAATACTGCCATTGTGTTAGACGCGGCACAGGATGGGATTGACTTCGAAACCGCCAAGCTTCTGCAGCAGGAAATTGAAAAGGCTATAGCCATTAAGCTACCCATTAAAAAAGGGCTGCGAAGTGAAAGCAATTTTGACCAAAATTGCATTCGCTTTGAATATGAACAAAAGGGTAGACGCAGTGAATCCTATAGCCTTATGGTAACACCAAGTAAAATTACCATTTCCGCTGATTGCCACCGTGGTTTTCTGTATGGCGTATCCACCCTGATTCAACTATGCAAGACATCCCGCGGGGAAATTGGCTGTGTGGACATAGCCGATGAACCATCCTATGCCAACCGAGGCTATTTGCTGGATGTCAGCCGGGGAAGAGTGCCAACTATGGACAGCTTGAAAGCACTGGTGGATAGGTTGTCATTATATAAAATTAATCAACTTCAGTTGTACATGGAAAACTGTTTGCGCTTAGATGGCTTTGAGGAAATTTGGTCACAAACAGATCCTTTTTTACCGGAAGAAATCTTGTATTTGGACCGCTATTGCAATATGAGAGGTATTGAACTGGTGCCCTGTATTGCTACATTTGGACATTTGTATGATTTACTCTGTTCAGTCAGCTTTGGTAAATACAGAGAGGTTGATGACGAGCAGGCAGGGATCTTTACCTGGCATAACCGCATGAGACACCACACCATCAATGTTGCCGATCCTGAAAGCTTTACTCTTATTACGGGTATTCTTGACCAATACATTTCCTTGTTCCACAGCAATAAAATAAACATTTGCTGCGATGAAACATTTGATTTGGGCAAGGGGAAAAGTGCTGGCCTGGCTGAAAAATTGGCTTATGGGGAACTGTATCTTTCTTATGTCAATAAGTTAGTTGAATATCTTCAAATCATGGGAAAAGAAGTGATGATTTGGGGAGATGTTTTACAGAATAATCGCGAGATGATCTGTGAATTGAATGCTGAGGTTACCTGCCTAAACTGGTTCTATGATTGTGGAGCCCAAGAAGAGATTTTTGAAATTTTCGCAGACCATGGCTTAAAACAGTATGCCTGTCCCAGCGTATCTGGCTACAGCCGCCTGGTGAATGCCTATGACATGAGTTATACCAATATTAGGGAGATGGCGGAGTTAGGCAATAAATATCATGCCGAAGGATTTTTGAATACGGATTGGGGGGATTGCGGTAGTGTAAATATGCCTGCGCTTAATATTCCCTGCATGATTTACGGTGCAGCCCAAGGCTGGAACGTGGAGGATAATAGGGATTTTACCAACATAGATCAGGTTATTTCTCTGGTTGAATATGGTGATCAGAGTAAAAATCTGGTGGGGCTTTTGCGGGAACTTTCTCATCAAGATATAATCACTTTTAACGATGTGGTATTTTTCAGGGATTATAAGGTGTTCAATCAGACCTATAATCAGGATGGAAGCTTTATGCATGAAAAAGCAAAAAATAAGATGATGCAGGTTTCAGAAAATCAGCTTAAGGTAGCAGTTGCTAGATGTGCGGAAATCATAAAATGTCTTAAACAGAATGATAGCACGTCCCATACCGAACTTCGTCAGCAAATGAGGGAGTATTATCTGGCTGCTCGTGGTGTGGCACTAATGCAGGAATTGACGCTAGTCATTAAACAATGGGAATATGGTCAGAATGTACATCCGCTGGATACTCCCCATGAAATAGCCAGTAAGCTGGAAAGCTGGCTTATGGATTACAGTAAGGATTGGAGAGCTGTCAGTCGTGAGAGCGAATTGTTCCGAATAAAAGAATTTGTTTGGCAAATCTGTTCCGTCCTCAGGAAATATAACTAGGTGAATTAAATAGTCAATTTCTTCTTTGACAGCGATGCCGGCAATAAATGTGCTGCTATCAATTTTCTCGACCAAGTCCGGTTTTATATTGGTGTAATCCGTCGTTTTGGTTTTATTATAATTAAGATCATATGCGACAAAAAGATTTAAACTGATTTTTATGTCTTCCACCAAACCGGATTCCTGCCAGTTGTATATGTTGGGTTCTCAACACCCTTTGAAAAGTCTTTCTTCCCGTCGCAAACCGATCCGAACTTTAATATTTTTGCCTTCCTGCATTTTATCACTCCCTTTCAATGCAAAATCAAAAATATAGTGACGTTACCATTATAACAAATAGGCGATGGACACGAGCAAAGGTTAATCCAGCGTTATCCAAATGCGAAACAGGAATTTCGCCAATAGAAGCAATGTCCTTCTGTTGGCTGGTTAGCCTAGGAAGCGGTTCTTGTTCCCCATCCTAGGCCCCGCAATACTCCACAAATTCTTTTACCAAGTTGCGTGGATTATTTCTTGAAATTACATATGTGTTTAATTGTTCCTCTATATGTTGATATATACGAATATTGGTATATTTTGTCTTATTGACAGTCGTATTGGGAACTATCGACCAACCCACATTACTGTTAACCAGATACAAAATGACTTCCATATTATCGATTTCAAAAAGCATTTTAGGTAAAGGCTCTTTTCTCTCCCGAATCCAGTTATCCATTCTTCTACGCCATGAACTACGTTCACAGAAGTATATAAAAGGCATTTCCTCTATCTTTTGTTTCGATCTTTCAAATTCCTGATATTTCTCTTCAGAACAAATATATACCGGAAACTCTTCAACTAATTGCTTGCTGTAGTATTTACTCAAATCGCTTTCGGTAACTACTCCAACATCAACTTTATATGTATCCAACCATTGTTTAATCTCATAACTCGTACCGGTTTTTATGTTTATTTTTGTATTAGGATGCATTTTACTAAATTGCTCAACAATATTCGGCAATAATGAGTTGGCAATAGTCTCAATCGATCCGATTCTAAGATTTACTACTCCTTTGTCCAGATAGAATTTTAAATCTTCTTTCATTCTATCATAAGCCGAAACAACATCACTGGCATGATCCATTAATACTTGTCCTACATCATTCAGGATGCACGTACCATCCAAACCTTCAGATAAAAACTCGATTTCACCCTCGATACCTATTTCCTGAAGAATTCCTTGAACAAAATCATTGTATTCGCGCCTGGCATTATGGCGATTGTTCTTGTTATAAAAACTTCTAGCAGCATCAGTAAAAAGCATTCGTCTACTTTGTATTTTCTGGAGTATTTTGATGTTCGTAATCAGGTTCTTTACAGTTAGTCGCCTTTTGTTGCCTATTTTACAAGCTATACCCATTTCATCCATTGCACTTATCCTCTCATTTGTGATAAAATATTTCTCATTTCCAATTCTTGAAACTCTGATACCTTGAACATTATACTATTAAATGACAATATTACAGCCCAGAAAATACTCCTTTTAAGATTCTTATCAATACCGAGTGATGACATTTCGGTATCGAGACTTCCATAATTATTACAAATCAAAATCGATTCGGTTTTGTTTTGCGCTTTGGAGGACAAATAAAATGCGAAGAAGTATTTCTAAACGAATAGAGATGGAATTAATATTGAAAGAGCAGGAGGAAAACTTCCATGCCTTTTTTAACAATGTAGACGATTTTTTTCTGGTATTGGATCACAATGGCAATATTATGCACTTAAACAAAGCGGTTACCGAAAGATTAGGTTACAGTCATAATGAACTTGTGGGACAACATATATTAATGTTGTATAATTCCAATGTGCAAAAAAAAGCGGGCGAGTGTATGTGCCTTATACTGGAAAACAAAAAGAAGCATTGCTCTATTCCTATGTCTACAAAAATGGGGTGGGATATTCCGGTTGAAACTAGGATAACAAAAGGAAGTTGGAGCGGAAAGAATGTACTTAATGTAGTTAGTAAAGACATTTCACAATTAAAATTATCTGAGAAAAAATTTTCACAGGCATTTCATTTAAACTCGTCGGTATTGGCAATTACTACTTTTAAAGGCCAATTTATAGATGTTAACGAAACATTTTACAGTAAAATGGAGTATTCCAAGGATGAAATAGTAGGCCATACGGTAATGGAATTAAATATCTTTATAGACCTTGATAATTGCAAATTTGCGCAAGCAATTATCCATAAAGAAGGCAAACTACGCTGTCTGGCAACGCGATTGCGCTCCAAATCCGGTAAGGAGATGGATGGATTGTTATCCGCCGATATGATTCATTACGATTCAGAGGATTACCTTCTAACCATGTTTTTCGATCTCACCGAACAAAAACAAATGGCCCGGGAACTTGAAATGAAAAATCAACAATTGAACGAACTAAATAAAGTATTGCTAATGCAGGCAAACACCGACAGCTTAACCCGCCTGTATAATCACAAGCATATTTTTGATTCACTGCAGGTTGAAATAAATAGAGGCAAAAGGTCTAATCAACCTCTTACTATCATGATGTTTGATATTGATCATTTTAAACGCGTCAATGACCAATATGGTCATCAAACAGGTGACCATGTTTTAATAGCGGTAGCCGATATAATAAAGACAAATCTACGTCAAATAGATATGTTGGGCCGTTATGGGGGGGAAGAATTTTTGGCTGTTTTACCTAATACCGATTTGCAAAATGGAATAATGGTTGCAAACAGGATTAAAGACCAGATTGAACAGGCTAAATTTGAAGTATCAGATCTTAGCATTACGATAAGTATTGGTATTACCCAATATAACAATGAATCAACTGAAAAATTCAT
>JAQUXM010000146.1 GCA_028692415.1 Syntrophomonadaceae bacterium
ATGGTAGTAATGAGGGGTGTGTCCCCTTACCTTAAAAGGAGGAATCCCAACGTGTTTAAGGTAGGCATAGTCGGTGATGGTTATACAGCCGCCGATTTATTAAGATTGCTGGCCGGGCATGATGAAGTGGACCCGGTAATGATATTTTCTACAGAGAATATTGGCAAACGGATTGATGAAGTATATCCTCACCTGACCGGGTTTTATGATCTTAAGTGCCAGGCCAGTGACTGGGAGTTAATGAAAAAAGAATGTGATGCTGTATTCCTGGCCCTCCCGCATGGCTTGTCAGTACCAATAGCGATGGAGTTGCTGCCAGCCGGTGTCCGTTGCATAGATCTGGGAGCTGATTTCCGGCTCAAGGATGCCGGGCTTTATGAGCGTTATTATGAGATAACTCACGCTGCTCCGCAGATGTTGGAGGAAGCGGTATATGGCTTGCCGGAAATTTATAGGGAAAAGATATGCAAGAGCAGGCTGGTGGCCAATCCCGGCTGCTATCCGACCGGGGCCATCCTGCCGCTGGTGCCGCTGCTGGAAGCCGGGGTGCTGGAGAGCCAGGGAATCATCGTGGACTCGAAGAGCGGAGTGTCCGGCGCCGGCAAGACTCCCAAAACCAGCAGCCATTTTTGCGAAGTCAATGAGGGTATTAGAGCTTATGGAGTGGGAACCCATCGGCACGGACCGGAAATTGCGCAAGAATTGAGCTTGGCTGCCCGTCAAAAAGTGGAAATGCTTTTTACCCCGCACCTGGTACCGATGAACCGGGGAATACTGACTACCATATATACTCGTTTGCGATCTGGCGTGGATCCGGCCCGGGTGAGAACTATTCTGGAGAATAAATACCGGGAGGAATACTTTGTTAGGGTACTGCCGGAAGGGGTAATGCCCTATACCAAGTGGGTCTATGGCAGCAATCTTCTGGATATTGGGATACATTATGATGAAGCAAGCGGCAGGGTAATTCTGGTTTCAGCCCTGGATAACCTGGTTAAAGGTGCCTCCGGGCAGGCTATTCAAAACCTGAATTTAATGCTGGGGCTAGAAGAGAACAAGGGTTTAAAAGCCCTGGGCATATATCCATAAATGTAAAATACTAGCAATTATTTACAATAATAATCATTAGTTTAGAAACAGCAATAATGGGGGAATAGGGATGAAGATTATAAACGGTTCGATCTGCGCTCCCCAGGGTTTCGAAGCCCAGGGTGTAGATGCGGAAATTAAAAAGAAAGACAAAAAAGAGCTAGCCATTATATATTCAGCCAAAACGTGCAATACTGCAGGGGTGTTTACCACCAACAAGGTAAGAGCAGCATGTATAGATCATTGTAAAGCCAAACTGAAAGATGGGTTGGCCCAGGCCATAGTAGTAAACAGCGGCAATGCCAATGCCTGTACTGGTGAACAGGGTATAGCAGATTGCCGGCGGATGGCAGATTTAACGGCAGAAATGCTCTGCATAAACAGTAATGATGTGCTGGTCGCTTCCACGGGAGTTATAGGAGTCAATATGCCCATGGATAAGATTGATAAGGCGATCCGGGAGGCTGCAGTATCACTGTCTGTCAGCGGCGGACATAATGCCTCCCTGGCTATCATGACCACCGATCTCGTCAACAAGGAGATAGCGGTAGAAATTGAAATTAAGGGCTTTCCCGTCCGCATAGGGGCCATAGCCAAGGGCTCGGGGATGATACATCCCAATATGGCTACCATGCTGGCTTTTGTAACAACAGATGCTGCGGTTAGCAGCAAATGCTTACAGAAAATCGTAAAGAATTCAGCGGATATTTCTTTTAATATGATCAGTGTTGACCGGGATACCTCAACCAATGATATGTTGCTGATTATGGCCAATGGCATGGCTGGCAACCCGCTGATCGAGGATGCGGAAGCGGAAGACTTCCAGATACTCAAGGAAGCGATAGATTTTGTAAACACCAGCCTGGCCAAGATGATTGCCCGGGATGGCGAGGGAGCCACCCGTTTGATGGAAGTTCAAGTGGTAAATGCGGCTGACCTGGAAACCGCCAAGATGATTGCCCGTTCCATAACCACTTCCAATTTAACCAAAGCAGCGGTATTCGGCGAGGATGCCAACTGGGGCAGAATCCTGGCCGCTGTGGGTTATTCCGGGGCTGATTTTGATCCGAACCGGGTGGATATTTACCTGGGTGCGGAAAAGATGGCTGAAAACGGTATGGGACTTGGCTTTGATGAGGATAAAGCCCGGGCTGAATTACAGAAGGACACCGTACTGATAACGGTTGATCTTAAGGCGGGCAATCATGGCGCAACCGCCTGGGGCTGCGACCTTTCCTACGAATATGTGCGCATTAATGCCGCGTACCGGACTTAAGATTAGGAAAGGGGACACACCCCATCTAAGGAAAGGGGACACACCCCTTTCGGGGAATGTCCCCATGGCAGGAATGTCCCCATGGCAGGAATGTCCCCATGGTAAGAGTGTCCCCGCGTGATGAGGGAATTAAAAAACAGCTTTTAAAATAATTCTAGGGGGAATAGAGAGATGATCATTTCGGCTATGGAAAAGGCTGAAATACTGGTAGAAGCACTGCCCTATATCAAGGATTTTTATGGCAAGCGGGTAGTGATTAAATACGGTGGGGCGGCCATGACCGACTGCGAGCTGAAGCAAAAGGTAATGCAGGATATTGTTTTAATGAAATATGTGGGCATGCATCCCATTGTGGTGCATGGCGGCGGGCCGGAGATCAACCGCATGCTGTCCCGGCTGGACATAAAGAGCCAGTTTATCGACGGGCTCCGGGTTACTGACCAGGATACGATGGAGATAGTGGAAATGGTTTTAGGCGGCAAGGTCAACAAGGAAATAGTCGCGGGAATAAACGCCAGCGGTGGCAAGGCGATAGGCATTTCCGGCAAAGACGGTAATTTGATAGAAGCCGGCCCCATTGATGCGGATGGGACAATGGGTTTTGTTGGAGAGGTTCTGCGTATTAATCCGCAGATAATAGAGACCGTAATAGAAAATGGTTATATACCGGTCATTGCCCCGATCGGCATGGGCAGTGCGCAGGAAAGCTACAATATCAATGCAGATTTGGTAGCAGCCGCTATTGCCGTGGCGATGAAAGCCGATAAACTGGTATTGCTGACCGATGTGCCCGGTTTAATGATGGACCCCAAGGACAGTGCAAGCCTGATCTCGATACTGCGCATCAGTGAGCTTGATGACTATATAGAACGCGGGATTGTAGCCGGGGGGATGCTGCCCAAGGTGAAATGCTGTGAAGAAGCAGTTACCGGGGGTGTAGGTCGGACGCATATCATTGACGGGCGGGTGCCCCATTCCATATTATTGGAGATATTCACCGATGAAGGAATCGGAACGATGGTGGTCGATGAGTGAGGCGTTCAGTGTAAGGAGTAAGGGGTAGAACCCGCTCTAATATTATTACCAATGTTTCGGCAGCAGAAGCTTTCATTTGGGGCTGAACCCCGAATCATTCAGGTATTAGAATATTAAAAGAAATCTCGATCGAGAGGGAGATGGGAAAATGACTAATAACGATATAATAAGCAAGGGTCAGGATTATGTTATGAATACCTACGGACGTTTCCCGATAGCGTTGGTCAAGGGAAAGGGTTCGTATGTGTGGGATGCCAGCGGCAAGCAGTACCTTGATTTCGTAGGCGGCATTGCGGTCTGCATCCTGGGCCATTGCAATGATGAGATAAATAAAGCGTTGACCGAACAGGCCCAGACGCTATGGCATGTCTCCAACCTTTACTGGATAAAACCACAGGTGGAATTGGCGGAAAAACTGGTCAGGGAGTCGGGGCTGGACAAGGCGTTTTTCTGCAACAGCGGAGCGGAAGCCAACGAAGCAGCAATAAAACTGGCGCGCAAGTATTTCTATCGCCAGAAGGAAGGGCAGCGGAACCAGTTTATCGTATTTAAAGATTCGTTTCACGGGCGGACCCTGGCAACCCTGACCGCTACCGGGCAGGCCAAATACCAGGAGGGCTTTGCACCCCTGCCGCAGGGTTTTGTTTATGCCGATTTCAACGACCTGGATTCAGTAAAAGAACTGGTAAATGAAAATACCTGTGCCATAATGGTGGAACCCATCCAGGGTGAAGGTGGAATCAAACCAGCGGAACTCTCCTTCTTGCGGGGCATCAGAAAAATTTGCGATGAAGCAGGAATACTGCTGATTTTTGATGAAGTACAATGTGGAATGGGAAGAAGCGGCAAGCTGTTTGCTTTTCAGAATTACGGCGTGAAGCCTGATATTGTTACCCTGGCCAAGGGGCTGGGAGGAGGCTTCCCGATTGGGGCCATGCTGGCTACGGACCAAGCCGCCAGCGGCTTTGCGCCCGGTGATCATGCATCCACTTTCGGCGGCAATCCTTTAGCGACAGCCGTAGCAACAAAGGTGTTGGGAAAGCTGTGTGACCAGGATTTCATGGATAATGTTAAACAAATGGGCGATTACCTCATGGAAAAACTGCAGCAGGTAAGCGACCCGCGCATCCAGGCCGTAAGAGGCCGGGGCTTGATGTTGGGAATGGAATTTGCGGTTGATAGCAAGGAACTGGTCGAGCTATGTATGCAAAAGGGCCTCTTGCTGGTGGGAGCAGGACCGCGGGTACTGCGGTTTGTACCACCCCTGAACATCAACCAGGCTGAAGTTAACCAGGCGGTGAGCATTCTAAAAGAAGCCTTGAAAGAATGGCAAGCCTAGAGCGTGAGGAGTGAGGAGTAAGGCGTGAGGCCTTGGAAATACTGTAGATATTTAGTAACTTATATAATGTGAATTGCACCAATGGTTTCAGATCATAAACATAGGGTTTTAGGTGTAAAAAGCAAGGGTTGGATTTATTCCCCTTACCCCTAACACCTAACCCCTGACGATTTATAAGAAGATAGGAGTGGAGACGATGTTGGAAATTAACGATAGTTTACGGGGCCGGGATTTTATAAGCATACACGACTTCACGGTTGAGGAAATAGCATACCTGCTGGAGGTAGGAGCGGAAATCAAGAAGATGCAGAAAAGCGGCGTTCCCCATGCTTTCCTGGCTGGTAAAACTCTGGGCATGATATTCCAGAAAGCATCCACCCGCACTCGGGTGGCTTTTGAAGTGGGGATGTACCAGTTGGGAGGTCATGCTCTGTTCCTCAGTCCACGCGATATTCAGCTGGGACGGGGCGAATCCATCAAGGACACAGCTTTGGTCCTGGCCCGGATGCTGGATGGGATAATGATTCGGACCTTTGACCATGAAGAAGTGCTTGAACTAGCCAAATGGTCTTCCGTACCAGTGATTAATGGCCTAACCGACCTGCTGCATCCCACCCAGGTTATCGGTGACTTGATGACCATAAAGGAACATAAAGGCGGCTTCAAGGGCTTGAAACTTGCTTTTGTCGGTGACGGCAACAATGTTGCCCACAGCCTCTTATTCGGCGGAGCCAAAGTAGGTATGGATGTAGTTGTTGCGTCTCCCTCCGGTTTTGAACCGGATGCTAAAATAATGGCGATGGCTGCGGAAGATGCCAAACAGACCGGAGCCAAATTATTGGTGGTCAAAGATCCAGAGGAGGCAGTGGCCGGTGCGGATGTAGTTTACACCGATGTCTGGGCCAGTATGGGTCAGGAAGATCAGGCGGAAGAAAAAGAAAAGCAATTCCTGCGTTTTCAGGTTAACCAAAAGCTTTTAAGCCTGGCGCATAAAGATGCGGTAGTTCTGCACTGCCTGCCCGCCA
>JAQUXM010000027.1:0-15272 GCA_028692415.1 Syntrophomonadaceae bacterium
ATGACAATATTCCGGAAGATTCCGACCAATTGGTTGAAGAACAATCAGAATTGCCGGAAACAAACGATATTCCCGCTATGGATGAGTCAATAACGGCAGAAGAGGACAGGCCGGAACCCATAGAAGAAATAATTACTGAAGCTGACGAAACTTCTGTAATGGCAGATTGGGAAGCAGGCAGAACAGAAGCTGAACCGATAGAGAAATCGCTGGCAACCCTGGAAGAAGATATGGCGGCAGTTGCTGGGGATGGATTTGAGCTGGAAATGGATAATAAGATAGAGAACGATGATAGTGAAGTGATTTTGGAGGAAGTAACTGCTGAACTCAATGCAGAGCCTGAAGAGGACGTTACCATAGAAGACAATATTGCGGAAGATTCCGACCAATTGGTTGAAGAACAATCAGAATTGCCGGAAACAAATGATATTCCCGCTATGGATGAGCCAATAACGGCAGAAGAGGAAAGGCCGGAACCCATAGAAGAAATAATTACTGAAGCTGACGAAACTTCTGTAATGGCAGATTGGGAAGCAGAGCATACAGCAGAAGCTGAACCGATAGAGAGATCGCTGGCAACCCTGGAAGAAGATATGGCGGCAGTTGCTGGGGATGGATTTGAGCTGGAAATGGATAATAAGAAAGAGAACAATGATAGTGAAGTGATTTTGGAGGAAGTAACTGCTGAACTCAATGCAGAGCCTGAAGAGGACGATACCATAGAAGACAATATTGCGGAAGATTCCGACCAATTGGTGGAGAAACAATCAGAATTGCCGGAAGCAAATGATATTCCCGCCATGGATGAGCTAATAACAGCAGAAGAGGAAAGGCCGGAACCCATAGAAGAAATAATTGCTGAAGCTGACGAAGCTTCTGCAGGGGAAGACTTGGAAGCAGGCAGAGCAGAAGCCGAACTGCTGCCGGAATCAATACCAGAATCAAGCGCAAGTTTGGAAACAGATGAAATAGAACATTTAGATAAAGCGGGGGAATTGCAAGCACCGATGGAAAACCTGCTGCTTGAGGAAGCTACGGCTTTTGAGGTTCCGCGAGAAAGCGCGGCGGATTCTGAAAAGCCTGCGGAATCAGGTCAATTTAAAGCCGAAGAAGTGCCATCATCCGCCAAGCAACTCCTTGAGCTTATTGAGCAGGGCTTTACCTTGAAAGAGATGGGCAAATGGCAGGAAGCAGGGCAATGTTTTATGGATGCGGATGCTTTGACTGAAGATACTGAACTCAAAGAGCTTTTAAATATGGAGATAATTAATATTTTCCAGTTATTATCCGTATAGGTTTAAGGAAAAGCAGGTTTTATATTATAATGCTAGTAAACTCGCAATACGGTATAATAGATTAAATATGCCTGTATATATTTTAAGACGCATTTATTATGTTTGTTTTTTAATAATGAACTAAACCTTGTGACTTGGTGAGTAGCAAGGATAAATATTTCAGACATTAGATGAAGGGAGCAGGAAAAATGAAAAAAAGCCAGGAGATTATTGGCTTGCCTGTTTTTTCCATACTTGATGGAAAAAAGATTGGACAGGTTAAGGATCTAGTTATTAATCCCGAAGAAGGGAAGGTGGATTTTATTCTGGTTAGCAACCGCAACTGGTATGTGGGTGCCCGCGTATTAGCATACAAGTTTGTTATGGGCATTGGCGAGCATGCAGTAACTACAGAAAGCGAGAACCTGCTAACCACAATTAATGAAACAGCCAATGCCAATAACCTTCTGGAGCGAAATATCGAATTGAAGGGAAATCGGGTATTAACTAACAAAGGCAATCTTATTGGGGTAATTAGTGAATATGCGGTGGATGAAGAAAATGGCAAAATTTCGTGTTTGGAGTACAGGAGCGCTTTGGACGAATCCAAAATTGAAAATATTGAGGCTCAACAGGTTATTACTTATGGTGTTGATGTAGTTGTAATAAAAGAGCATGCTGGTTTTACCCCGCCTTCTACTCCAGAACGCGAGGGTTCCCAGGAGGATTTTACTGTTGTTGCTCCACCGGCACAAACAGAAGCCGTTATTCCAGCAACTCCAGTGGTTGAGCAGATTCAACCTTCAGCACCCCCTCTGGCAGAACCCGTTGCCCCGGTTACAGTTCAGCCACCTGCCGAAGCTGTCCTGGTGACACCGCCCACCCCAACCACAACCGACGGAGCTGCATTCTTTAAGCAAAGACAACGCCAGTTTTTGATGGGTAAAAAACTTATTCAGGATATCCGTGATGCGGCCGGCAATATTCTTATTGCTCAGGGAACCTTGGTTACTGAAGCCATCCTGGATTTAGCAGAGGCTAACAATAAATTTGTTGAACTAACCCAATGCGCCCGGTAATGAATGGGAGTAATATATGACTGATGCTGGGAAAATGAGCTTCAAAGTCATAAGCTTGGCAGTAGTGGCAATTACCACTACTCTGCTTATTGTGTCTTTGGCTCTTGCTGGAAGGGATACCGAACGCTATCCTTCCAATGTATCCGTCGCCGGTATTTCCATAGCCAATCTAAGCAGACAAGAAGCCCGCGAGCTCTTAAACAAGGATATGCTCTCCAGTTGGGGAAAGAATTTGATACTTGACTTGAATGGGAAAAGTATTTCCGTACCACTTGAAGAGATAGGAATCACTTATGATTTAACCGCTACTTTGGAAAAAGTGGATAAATTGTTATACAACTCGGAGGATCAAAACGCTATTTGGCAACATAGCCTCTTAAGAGGACAACAACAGGAAATAGCTCCGGTATTGGCCTGGGATAAAGAAAAGCTTTATAATAAGCTACTGGAACTAAAAAATGAGAATGACCGGGCAGCGATCAATGCCCGAATTCTATACCACAACGAATATTTGGAATATATCGCTCATAAAAACGGCTATGCTATAAATGTAAATTCCAGTATGGAAAATACTAATAAAGTTCTTGCCAATGGCTCCTTGGGACCTATAAAAATAGAACTTAATGAGATATTATCCCGGGTTAGAATTGAAGATATCGAAACCGTTAAAGATATTTTGGGAGTTAACGCCAGTATACTCAATGTAACCGCCGATGATGCTAAAGCTTTGCTTGACAAGCTAAACGGAATAATTTTGATGCCGGAGGAAAGGATATCGTTATTTGGGGCAATGGATGGCGAAAACCCTACTGCCGACGCCAAGGAAAATATATTGACGGCAGGCATCCAGGAACAGGTTGAGAATAGTATATTTAAAGCTTGCCGGCAAGCAGGATTGGATATTGATACGCATAGGATTGAGAATAATCTTGAACACCCGGTTTTATTAGTACTTTCCCTGGAAGGCAATACTTTATTGGTGAGAATTATTGGGTGTAAGACTGACCCCGGTAAAGAGATTAAATTAACCAGTAAAAAGGAAGAGCTGGTGCCCCAAGTAATCATTAAGGTTAATTATCGTCTATCTCCTCAGCAGCGGGTGGTAAAACAAGAGGGCAAGAGCGGTTGGATTAAGCGAACCTATAGAGTGGTAAAAAGCGGGGAACGGGAAATAGAAAAGGGCCTTTTATCGGAACAATATTTCCCTCCCACCGATACGATTATAGAGGTCGGTCCTGGAAGCATCAGAAAGTGAATTTTTATGATATTATGATATAATAAACAGAGTAACGAGGCGAAAAGATCTCCCCCGCTTCTTTAAGCGACCGGGCTCATATTAACAAAACAGGCGCCGGGTTCTAATCATCACCTCGTTGCAGTGGTGTGGAATTAAACTGCTCCGCAGTTACTTTCGATGCTTAAAAAAGAGTATTTTCGTTTAGAGGAGGAATCAAGATGGAAGAATTAAGTAAACAGGTTCAGGGTGAAATGCTAAGGACCCTGATTTGGCTGCTGATTTCTTTTGGGGCAGCTATGGGGCTATACTATGTAATTTAGATTAAGAAAATAATTAAGAAGAAATAGAAGAATAACCTGAAACGGGTTATTCTTTTTGTTGTGAAGGTGTTTTATTAAGTTTAGTTAGAGTAGATAAATATTGCATATTATAGATAATAGGTTTGACAAAATTTCCGGAGCGTTTTACAATTAAAATAACATACCCGAGGGGGGTATAATGGAATGAGCGAAATAAAGAAAGATCTGCAAAAGAAGATAGTGGTCAGGTTGCGGCGGATCGAAGGCCAGGTTAGAGGGGTACAGGGGATGATCGAAGCTGAAGCTGATTGCGGTCAGATATTGAATCAAATTGCCGCTATTAAATCAGCAGTAAATCAGGTTGGTATCCTGATGTTCGAGAATCATGCCCGCGAATGCATTTTGCAAGCGATGAGTGAAGACCAGCAGGATGAGCGTTTTCAGGAGATTGTAAAAATGATGGGAAGGTTAATCAAATAATCAAGATATAGGAGGGATTAATGATGGCTGATAATATTAAAGTGCTGAACAACGATAATTGGCAGCAAGAGGTTCTGCAGTCTGACCTGCCGGTGCTGGTAGACTTTTGGGCTCCCTGGTGCGGACCCTGTAAGATGGTGGGACCGGTTGTAGAAAGCCTGGCTGCGGAAAACGCAGGTAAGATTAAGGTTGGCAAAGTGAATGTTGATGAAAATCAAAGTCTGGCTGCCCAGTTTGGCATCAGAGGTATTCCTACCCTTACCTTTTTTAAAAACGGGGCAGAGGTAAAGCGGATTGTGGGAGCGCAGAATAAAGCCCAGCTGCAAAAGCTGGTTGATGAGTTATAGCCTTTAGGGGGGATATTTTCCTCGTCAAAAAAGCAAATAGCTGCGTTATTGAAGAAGCCCGTTCAATTCAGGTAGTTATGTACGCCTCAATTCACGGGCTTCTTGAATACCTAGCGCTTACTTCTTTACTCGATCGGCTAAATACATACTTTAATGATAAGCTGAGGAATGACACTCCCCTTTATTTGTTTTGGGGTAAATTCTTGAGGAAGTTCTTAATTTTAATTTCATTGCCATTTTCTCCCGGCTTATAGAAACTTTCTTGCAGCAAGTTATCCGGCAGGTATTTTTGTTCAACATAACCTCCGTAATTATGAGGATATTTATAACCCTTACCCTTGCCCAGCAAGCTGGATGCTTGGGAATGAGAGGTATCGGCAATATGGTCGGGGACTTTAATACGTTTGCTCTGACGGACTGCGGAAATGGCTGCATCAATTGCCAGGCTGCTGTTGCTTTTGGGAGCGGTAGCCAGGTAAATAGTGGCTTCGGACAGAGGGATACGAGCTTCCGGCATTCCCACCAACGCCACGGATTGAGCTGCACTTACAGCCAGCACCAGGGCAAAGGGGTCGGCCAGTCCGATATCTTCTGCAGCGTGAACAATTAAACGCCGGGCAATAAATTTAGGATCTTCCCCGCCTTCCAGCATGTAAGCCAGCCAAAATAGGGCGGCATCAGGATCTGAACCCCGGATGCTTTTGATAAAGGCGGAAGTGCTGTCATAATGAACATCTCCCGTCCGGTCATATTTCAGCAGAGGCCGGGCCATGACTTTTTGCAGCAGTTCGGTATTGATTTGCAACTGGGAATCTGGTTCATAAAAAGAATTTACTACGGTTTCCAAGATATTTAAGGCCATTCGGGCATCACCCTTGCAATTAACAGCCATCCAGGCCAGACTCTCATCATCGATGCTGATGTTATAATCACCAAGGCCCCTTCCCTTGTCTTGCAAGGCACTGACAATTACTTTGCTGATGTCCTGCGGGCTGAGGGCTTCCAAAAAATATATTTTCATCCGGGACAGGAGGGCACTGTTTAACTCATATAAAGGGTTTTCAGTAGTGGCACCTACCAGCAGTAAGGTTCCGTCCTCCACAAAGGGCAGCAAAACATCCTGCTGGCCTTTATTAAAACGATGGATTTCATCCACAAACAAGATGCTGCGCAGCTGGTAGAACTTGCTCCGGTTAGCCGCATCGGCGGCGGTTTTCTTAATATCACTAACGCCGCTGGCAACCGCCGACAGGTATTCGAAATGGGAGTTGCTGATCCGGGCGATTATGCGGGCAATACTGGTTTTGCCCGTTCCTGGAGGACCGAAGAGAATAAAAGAGTGCAATTGATCCTTTTCAATCGCTTTGCGCAAAACCGATCCCGGGGCAATTGATTTCTGCCCCACTACTTCATCCAGGCTTTGCGGGCGCATTCTGTATGCCAGAGGTGCATTTTTAAGGGCATTTTGCTCGCTTCCGATATCAAATAGATCCATTATATCCTCCCATCGAGATTCCTCACCCTTTAGTATAAGCACTTAAAATGCTAATTACAAAATAGCATTTTCGCATGGTTTTTGCATCAAGTTTGGATCAGATTTAAGAACTGCATTGTTGGGATGAGCAGCTGAGGCATGTTCTTGCCGGTCAAACAGCTTAATAATTTGAATTGCAGTTTAGTTAATGATATATATTAAAAAGGTGTATTGCGGTGATGCAACGTTTTAACCCGTATAAATCAGTCATATATTAGAGTTTGGTCAAAGGAGCAGCAAAATGAGAGTTGCAGTATTAATGAGCGGTGGAGTGGACAGTTCAGTGGCAGCACTGTTGCTTAAGGAGCAGGGACATGAAGTTGGCGGTTTAACCATGATTAACTGGGATGAAAGCATCGTAGCGAAGGCGCAGGCGGTGGCTGACTTTATGGGTATTGAGCATCAATATCTTGATTTGCGCAGTCCGTTTGAGGAGCAGGTAATTTCCTATTTTTGTCGCTCCTATGCAGCAGGTGAAACACCTAATCCCTGTGTGGTCTGCAACCAAACCATTAAGTTTGGGGTACTGCTGGAAGCCGCCCGCAAGCTGGGATTTGATATGGTAGCCACTGGCCACTATGCCCGTATCATCTATGATCCGAACCGGGGCAGATACTTGTTGAAAAAGGGATTGGACCGCAGCAAAGACCAGAGCTACTTTTTATATGCGCTCAAGCAGCAACAGCTGGAGCGTGTTATCTTCCCGCTGGGTGATATGACGAAAAATGAGGTAAAGGAATTCGGTAGGCAGCGAGGTCTGGAAGCTGCCGGGAATCCTGAGAGCCAGGAGATATGTTTTATTGCAGATGATTACCGGCAATTTCTTCAGAACCGGATCATTTGTGATGCGGGTGAGGTAGTAAATAGCCAGGGGAAACTGCTGGGACACCATAAAGGATTGGCCTTCTATACCAACGGCCAACGCAAAGGCTTGGGAATCAGTACCGGGTACCCGGTTTATGTGGTGGGCAAAGACCTGAAAAACAACCGGCTGGTCCTCGATGCTGAACAATATCTATACCGCTCTGAGCTCAGAGCGGTAAACAGCAACTTTATTTTAACTGACAAACTGGATGGTCCGTTACGGGTGAACGCTAAAATCAGATACCGGGCTACGGAAGCTCCAGCCACCATTTATCCTGATATTTGCAGCATCAGGGTAGAGTTTGAACAACCCCAGCGGGCTATAACTCCCGGACAATCGGTAGTCTTTTATCTGGACGATGATGTCCTGGGAGGAGGAGTAATTGCTTAATTGGTAAGGAGTGAGGGGTAAGGGGTAAGGGGTAGTACTTCCTGACCTGCAGGGGGTAGCAAAACAAGAAAGTAGTAGTTGAAGTATTAGTGTGTGTCTATCTACCTCGATTAGTAATAAATGTGCTTAAACGTTTGTTTGTACATGAGGATGCGGATACAATTTTAACATTGCTAAAATCGCCTGCATATTTATACCCAGCCCAACAATCAAAAACGCAACTTTGGAATTTTGCGGTTTAATAACCCCTCACGCCTCACTCCTTACGCCCATTATGCGCCTTTTATTAAGGCGCATTTTTTATATTTTTCAGGAGAAAATAACTCCAACGCACGATAAGGAGAGGGCAGCATGAAAATACGCAACATGAAAGATATGCCGGTTTTTGATCGCCAGCGGGCTGAGGTTGTCGCCCGGGTGGATAGAGCCGTAATAGGGGATGACTGCCAATTAGCTTACCTGGTTGTTGATGTTCCTGAGCGTGGTGCGTGCATGATCCTCAAGGATGACCTGCAGATAGAAGAGGAGTCAGTTGTTATTGAAGGCTGGGAAGGTATTAAATCCTATGCGCATGGGGAAGAATCATCTATATATGAGAAGAAAATTGGAGACAGCGTTTTTGATTACCAGGGCAAAGAACTGGGAGTAGTAAGCGACTTTATACTATCTCCTTACAACATGCAGGTATGGGGTCTGGAAGTTTCCTCGGGAGCGATTTTGGACCTTTTGGAAGGAAGATTAGAACTTCCTCTTGAAGAGGTAGCCTGGAAAAGCCCTGGAAGCAGCATCGCCAATCTGGAAAGGAACGATATGAAATGAGCATAAGATGTCCGGTATGCGGAGGACTACAGATCGGTAAGGTAGGCAGTGAACAGTATTATTGCTGGAACTGTTTCCTGGAGTTCAATTTTAATAAAGGCGGGGTTAATCTTTTTGAGGTAGCCGAAGATGGGACTCTGTTAGCGATGGAAAAGCCGGCGCAGATGCTATAGGACGTGAGCCGTAAGGTTAGGATTTTGGGATAAAGCTTGAAATAGTTGAATGCGAGGCTTGGTACTCCATACCCACTCCGACTAGAGCAGGAAGATAGGTGCAAATCACATGCAATTTGATACTGGCAGGGCAACGCGTTACTTGTTGTTTCTGGCACTGTTGGCTGGTATTATATACTTTTTATATCTGCTTCGAGAAGTCTTGCTGGTTTTTGGCTTGGGCGCCCTGCTTGCCTATCTGCTTTTTCGCCCGGTTTCTTATATTGCCCAAAAAGGCATAAAACGGGTATGGGCGATATTAATTCTATACCTTTTGGTTTTGGTGGCTATAGCTCTTTTATTATTGCTGCTTTTGCCTGGTATGATTAAGGAATTGAGCGAACTGGCACGTCTCCTGCCTGATTATGTCCAGAAATTTGAGCAACTTGCCAGCAGGCTTGATCATATGCAAATGCCCGCAGAGTTAAAAACCGGGTTGAACGATAGTATCAATCAGGGAAGAACCAGTATATACAACACCCTTAATAATTTCATCGGTGGTTTTTATAATTTTCTAGGTAAACTCATGGCCCTGATTTTCTCGCCTATCCTGGCCTTTTATATAATGAATGATTGGGAAAAAATAAAAGAAAGCTTTCTTAACCTCCTATCACCCCGGGCTCGCCGGCAATGCAGCACCCTCGCTGAGCAGATCGATAGTGTATTAATCGAATTTCTAAAAGGACATCTAATGGTAGCCGGTTTTGTTGGCTCGATGGTTGGAATTGCGGCCGTTTTGCTGGGAGTAAGATTTCCCCTGTTACTTGGCCTGGTTGCGGGAATTGCTGATTTGATACCGTATTTTGGGGCTTTTTTGGGGGCTGTTCCCGCCATTCTGGTAGCACTTGGCTCCTCTTTGCAGTTGGCCATGTATATGGCAGTTGCAGTATTGCTTATTCAGCAAGTGGAGAGCAATATAATCACACCAAGGATTATGAGCAGTAAACTGGGAATTCACCCGCTTTTATTGGTTTTTGCATTACTGTCCGGGGGAAAGCTCCTGGGAATATGGGGAATGCTGTTTGCAGTTCCCATACTTGCCACCCTTAAAGTGATTGTTAGATGGGCTTATCTCAAGCTGGTGAGTGTGAAGCAATAAGTTGACAAAGCCCTGATTCTAAATGAAAATAGATTAATGAACTTATCGGGAAAGAGGAGGCAAGGCTGTGTGGACCAGTAGTGAGATTCGTAAAACTTTTCTTAATTTCTTTAAGGATAAAGGACATGCCATTGTTGAAAGTTCTTCACTGGTACCGGTGAATGATCCTACCCTGTTGTTTACCAATGCGGGAATGAACCAGTTTAAAGATGTATTCCTGGGAATAGACCGGCGTAATTATCAACGGGCTACTACTTCCCAAAAATGTGTACGCGCTGGCGGCAAGCACAATGATTTGGATACAGTGGGCAGGACCCCAAGACATCATACCTTTTTTGAAATGTTGGGTAATTTCTCTTTTGGCGATTATTTTAAAACCGATGCCATCAAATATGCCTGGGAATTTTTAACCGAAGTCGTGCAACTGCCCAAGGAAAACCTCTGGGTTACGGTTTTCCAGGATGATGATGAGGCGGCCGGGCTGTGGCGGGAGATTACCGGTATTGAGGCCGGGCGTATTGTTCGGCTCGGGGAAAAAGATAATTTTTGGAGTATGGGTGATACCGGTCCTTGCGGACCCTGCAGCGAGATTCTCTATGACCGGGGATCACAATATGCCTGTAAGCATCCGGAATGCGGCATAGGGGTTTGTGATTGCGACCGCTGGCTGGAGATATGGAACCTGGTTTTCATGCAGTATAACCGCGACGAAGGGGGGCAAATGACCCCTTTACCCCGGCCCAGCATTGATACCGGCATGGGCTTGGAAAGATTGACCTCGATACTGCAGGGGGTTGCAAGCAACTTTGATACGGATTTATTTATACCGGTAGTCAAGCAGATTGAAGAATTGACCGGAATCCGATATGACAAGGGAGAAGCCGGGTTTCCCTTCCGGGTGATTGCTGACCACAGCCGGGCCTGCACCTTTCTAATTGCGGACGGGGTGCTGCCCAGCAATGACGGGCGGGGTTATGTGCTGCGCCGGATTTTACGCCGGGCTTTAAGATTTGGACGTTTATTGGGCATACAGGAGGCCTTCCTATATAAAAGTGTTGATGTGGTAAGCAATCTAATGAAAGAAGCCTATCCCCAATTGGAAGAAAAACGCGAATTTATTAAAGAGGTCATTAAACTGGAGGAAGAACGTTTCTTATTGACGCTTAATGAAGGCATCAAGAAAGTGGAGGAGATACTGAAAGAGGCAAAAGCTCAAGGGAAGGATATAATTCCCGGTGAAGCAGCCTTTATGTTATATGATACCTATGGATTTCCCCTGGATCTGACTGAAGACATGGCTGAAGAAAACCGTTTTTCCGTGGACAAGGAGGCTTTCAATCGCTGCATGGAAGAACAGCGGCAACGGGCGCGCCAGGCTAACAAGGGCGAAGATGTTTTCGCGCTGGACCGGCTGCTTTCGGAACTGCTTTCAGGTTTCGCAAACACGGTTTTTACCGGATACGAAAAGACGGTGGATAATTCACCGATCCTGGCTATAGTCAAAGACGAGGCCCTGCTTGATGAGGTAATGGATGCGGAAGATGTAGTGATGCTTACAGCCGCTACCCCGTTTTATGCCGAGAGTGGAGGGCAGCTGGCTGATGCCGGGGTAATCAAGGGAAATCAAGGAGTTATGGAGGTTCAAGAGGTAAGGAAACTGGCTGGCTGGGTGTTACATAAAGGATTGGTTAAAGGGCTTATAAGGGTTGGAGATGAAGCGGTGCTGGAGGTTGCAAGCAATACACGGATGGATACCGCTCGAAACCATACCGCAACCCACCTGTTGCATAGAGCTTTACGTCAGGTGCTGGGTGAACACGCCCAGCAGAAAGGGTCACTGGTGGGGCCTAAGCGTTTGCGCTTTGACTTTTCACATCTATCAGGTGTGAGTGATGAAGAGCTTTCCCAAATAGAGCAGCTAGTCAACCAGGCAATCTGGAAGATGTATCAGGTCAGCACGGTCGTTACCGGCCTGGAAGAAGCCCGGAAGATGGGAGCCACCGCCCTGTTTGGTGAAAAATATGGCGAGGAAGTCAGAATTGTCAAGGTTGAAGATTTTAGCATGGAACTATGCGGCGGAACCCATGTGAAAAATACCGGGCAGATCGGGTTGTTCAAGATACTTAGTGAAGGCAGTGTAGGTTCTGGTTTGCGAAGAATAGAAGCGGTCACCGGAAGGTCGGCCCTGGAATACTTTTATCAGCTGGAGAGTGAGCTGAAACAAGCTGCTGCGGCACTAAAAACTACACCATGGGAGATTAACAAGAAAATTGATATGCTGGGTCGCCAGCTCAAGGAAAAGGAAAAGGAAGTAGATGCACTAAAAGCCAAGGTTTCAAAGGTTTCCAGTGAAGATCTGCTAAGCCAGGCTTATCAATATAAAGATGCGCAGATATTAATTACCTCCGTTGATATTGCGGACCCCAATGTTTTACGGCAAAACGCCGAAATGCTCCGGGACAAGCTGGGCAGCGGAGTAGTTTTGCTGGGTGCCATTACTGGAGAAAACAAGGTTTCACTGGCTTGCTTTATCAGCAAAGACCTGGTGGCCAAGGGTTTACACGCCGGAAAATTGGTAAATGCGGCGGCTCAGATAGCCGGTGGCGGCGGTGGGGGAAGACCCGATATGGCACAGGCAGGAGCCAGGGATGCGTCGAAGTTGGATGATGCACTTAATGAAGCCAGAAATATGGTGGAAAAAACCTTTTCTTAAACGCAGGATTTTATGAGTCCGGTGTAGAAATCCTGGTAGAGAGGAGGTGTTAGCTATGCCTCAAGTGCCAGGCGGAACCGTAAGTTTTAAGATTGCAAAAGATAATGAAGACAAAATTCGCGCTATTCTCAAAACAGTTTACCAAGCTCTGGAGGAAAAAGGCTACAATCCCATCAATCAACTGGTCGGTTTTATGATATCAGGTGAACCGGCTTACATAACCAGCCATAATGAGGCACGGCAGGTTATCTGCAAGGTAGACCGGGACGAAATAATGGAGGTTTTACTTAAAAGCTATCTGCAGAAATAGAGTATTGCATGGGTTTATGCCAAGAAAGTAGGCCATAAAAAGCTATATGAGGATATTGGGTCTTGATGTGGGGGAGAAAAGAATAGGTATTGCGGTGAGCGATCCCATGGGGTGGACAGCGCAAAGCCATTCGGTTTTACATCGCAAGCAAAGGATTGAGGATTACAAATACCTGGGAAAACTGGTGCAGGAACTTGAAGTGGAAAAGATAATCATTGGGTTCCCCCGTAATATGAACGGAACCATTGGTCCCAAAGCCCTGGAGATACAGGATTTTGCCAGAGAATTGGGCCAATATACAACAGTTGCCATTGAATTCTGGGATGAAAGACTCAGCACTCGGAGCGCAGAAAGAGTATTGCTGGAAGCTGATATATCGCGGCGCAAGCGCAAGCAGATTATTGACAAGCTGGCTGCTGCACACATTCTGCAAGCTTACCTGGACAGCGTTTCCAAAGGGTCATCGTTCTAACCGGATTGACATATTTGACAAGCCAGGTGGGAAATAATAGAATAGCTGTAGCTTGGAGAAAGAGGTGGATTTATGACTGAAGAAGAAATTTTTGATGAAGAGTTTCCGGTATTAGTTTTAGTAGATGAAGAAGGAACTGAACATCAATTTGAACTACTGGCCGAGTTGGAAATTGAAGACGAAAAGTACCGGGTATTGGTGCCCATGGATGTGGAATTGAATGAGGATACGGAAGATTTCGATGTTGAAGTAGTTATCCTTAAAGTTGTTTTAGATGAAGAAGGTAATGAATTCCTTAGTGACATCGAAGATGATCAGGAATGGGAAATGGTGGCAGATGCCTGGCAAGAACTGGTTGACAATGAAGATGTATAGACGGGACATAAAAAATGAAGCCGTAAGGCTTCATTTTTATTTTTAGTTTTTTTAGAGGGAGATATTGTATTATATAATAGTTGGTAACATCCAACAGTTTAAAGAAGTGAAAGAGTCAGAGACAGAACAAATTTGGGGGTAGGGTGTTGGTTAGTGAGAGGTTGAAGTCATCATTAATATTTGTATTGGTATTGCTGCTTGGCATAGGGCTTGCTTCTTTTCTGTATTTTTATCAAATCTTTTATAAAGCAGATTGCTTTTTACCCGGGGTCAGGATTGGGGCGGTATCGCTTGCAGGCTACAGTAAGGGCGAAGCTGCCGCCATCATCCGAAAACATATTGAACAGCTTTATAATGCGCCGATTATTTTCTATAGAGATAATTATATATATAATACCAAGCTGGCGGATTTATGTGGTGAGATTGATATTAAACGCTTGCTGGCAGAGGTTGAGGAGAAGGAGAGAAAACGAAGCTTATTATCCAAAATATCTAATATGGATGGCTTGAAAGTCATAAACTATCCGGTAAAGGTTTCTTATGATCAAAACGCTCGAACCAAGCTCTGCGAGGTGTGGAATAAAGAACTTGGCGTCGAAGCAGTAAACGCTCGTTTGGATATGGATCTGGAGAAGGGGTTGGTGGTTTTGCCATCCAAATTGGGAAGCAAGGTTAACGAAGCTGCAACCTTTAGCGGGTTGCCCCAGGAGTTGAAAGGTTTCGAGTCGCTTAAAATACCAATAACTATGGCGGTAGTTCATCCTGAAGTCGAAGAAGACGCTTTGCAAAACATGGGTGAAATCGCAGCCTTTTCTACCTGGTTTAATGCCGGTGATATTAATAGATCCAACAATCTTTACCTGGCTACATCGAGTATTAATGGCTCTATGCTTGATCCGGGGGAGGTTTTTTCATTTAATCATAGAGTGGGAGAGCGGGTTGTGGAAGCAGGGTACCGTGATGCCCTGGTTATCGTAGGCAATAAATTTGAGCCCGGTCTGGGCGGAGGCGTTTGTCAGGTATCGTCAACTCTCTATAACGCAATTCTGTTAGCCGGGTTACCAATAATTGAACGGCATAATCATGCATTAACCGTAGCCTATGTACCGGTGGGGAGAGATGCTACGGTGGTTTATGGCCTGCAGGATTTCAAGTTCAAGAACACTACGGGCCACCCCCTATATATTCGCGCCTTAGCCCGGGGAGGCCGGCTGCAGATTAATGTGTATGGAAATATCGCTGCCAAGAAGCGGGTTGAATTAACTACGGTTATAGACCAGACGATTGCTTTTAAAGAAAGCAGGCAAGTCGATGCCAGTCTGCCGCCAGGCCAGGAAAAAGTTGATCATGTTGGTTTTCCTGGTTATGTATCTCGGACTTTTCGGAGTTATCTTGATCAAGAGGGCAAAGTTATAGAAAAGGAAAAGCTTTCTACTGATTATTACAAGCCCCTGGATAAGCTTATTCTAACTGGCTCGGAAGCGGCTTCGGAAAACCCCGCAATTGAGCCTGCGGGGGAGCCTGCAGCTGAAGTGCCTGGAGAGAAACCTGCGGAGCCCACATCGAATAATGAACCACTGCCTCAGGAAACGGTACCATTAGATCAGTCTCCTCCTGAAGTAGGAATATAACGAGGAGGGAAGATGTCCCCGCTTCTTTAAGTGGTCGAGTTCCTGTTAACAAAACAGGCGGCGGGTTCTGTATGGCCCGCCTCGATGCAACGGTGTGAAGAAACTGTATGGAAATCAGGTGAAGTGAGATGAGTGA
>JAQUXM010000027.1:15372-27543 GCA_028692415.1 Syntrophomonadaceae bacterium
AAGATGTCCCCGCTTCTTTAAGTGGTCGAGTTCCTGTTAACAAAACAGGCGGCGGGTTCTGTATGGCCCGCCTCGATGCAACGGTGTGAAGAAACTGTATGGAAATCAGGTGAAGTGAGATGAGTGAAATCAGTTTAAGATTAAAGAAACCAAAAATGCTTATAATTGCGCTTGCCTTAGTTTTTTTGCTTGCTATGGGACTATTTACCTGGAATTTTATTAAAGCTCAATATGCTCCGGTAGATCCAGACGACCACAGTTATGTTGACATAATTATTCCTTCGCAAAGCACGGCCAGTCAGATTGCAGGACTGCTTAAAAAAAATGATCTTATACATAGTGAGGCCGCCTTCTTAAGCTATTGCAAAAAGGAGGATTATGACAACAGGTTAAAGGCCGGGCACTACCGCTTGAGCCGCAGCCATTCCCTGGCAGTCATTGCCAGCCACATAGCGATGGGCAGGGTGGTAAATATTTCTTTTACCATACCCGAGGGTTATACTGTAGCTCAGATTAAAGAACTGCTGGTGCGCGAGAAAGTTTGTTCCGCGGAAGCTTGGGAATTGGCCGTAAAAAAGAACTATAATTATTCATTTCTGAAGGAGGTTCCTGCCGCCAATAAGAATCCCCTGGAAGGATTCCTTTTTCCAGATACCTACTCTATCTCTGAAGATTGCAGTACAGAGCAGGTTATTGAAATGATGCTGAGCAATTTCGAACAAGTTTGGATGCAACAGTTTGCCTTGGAAGCCAAAGCCCAAAAGCGCAGCGTGTATGATGCGGTAATTCTAGCTTCCTTAATCGAAAAAGAAGCACGAGTTGCCAGTGAACGTCCCATTATATCGGGGGTAATTAAAAACCGCCTGGAGGATGGCATGCGCTTGCAGATAGATGCTACTATCCTGTATGCCTTACAGGAGCACAAAACGAGTATCAACTACCGCGACTTGGAAGTGGCATCTCCATATAATACTTATAAATATGCCGGCCTGCCTCCCGGTCCCATCGCCTGCCCGGGGCAAGCAGCCATCGCCGCAGCGCTTAAGCCCAGCCAGCATAACTATTATTATTATGTTTACAAAGGCGATGGAAGCCACTACTTCTCGAGGACTTTTGCCGAACATCTTCAGGCCCAAAGAAAATATAGCCAATAATGGGGAGATATTAAATGGGGGATAAGTAATGAAGTATCCTGAACTGGTATTGCCGGCAGGCAGTTTGGAAAAACTAAAAACCGCTCTGCTTTTTGGAGCTGATGCGGTATACCTGGGGGGCAAGGAATTCAGCTTGCGGGCCTATGCCGGTAATTTTGACGAGAATGACATGGCGGCGGGAATAGAATTTGCTCATCAGCATAACAAGAAGGCCTATATAACCATCAACATCCTGGCTCATAACGAAGACATGAAAAAGCTGCCGGCCTATTTGGAGAAAATAGAGGAACTAAAGGGTGATGGTCTGATAATCTCCGATCTGGGAGTGCTGAGAATCGTTAAGAAATATGCTCCCAAGCTAGCGGTTACGATAAGCACCCAGGCCAATATAAGTAATTACGAAGCTGCGGCCTTTTGCCGTGACCTGGGTGCCAGACGAGTGGTTTTAGCCAGAGAACTAACCCTGGAGGAGATAGCGGAAGTTAAGGATAAAGTAGACATTGAAGTAGAAGTATTTGTTCACGGGGCCATGTGTGTAGCGTATTCAGGGAGATGCCTGCTTTCTCATTATATGACCGGGCGCAGTGCTAACCGGGGTGCATGTGCTCATCCCTGTCGTTATAGCTATGCGCTGTTGGAAGAGAAAAGACCGGGTCAGTATTTTCCGATTGAGGAGGATGACCGGGGAAGTTATATTCTGAACTCCCGAGACCTTTGTCTGCTGGAATATATTCCTGAACTAATGTCGGTTGGAATTGATGCCTTTAAAGTGGAAGGCAGGATGAAAAGTCCACTTTATGTGGGCAGCGTAGCCAGTGTTTACCGGCAGGCTATCGATATGTATAATAAAGGGCCAAATCCCTACGAATCAGAGCAATTGCAGCACTGGATGGCTGAACTTCAAAAGACTGCTGCGCGGCCTTTTACCAATGGTTTTATGATGGGGGACTCCCCTATCCTGCAGGATATTGACAAAAGCCAGGACCAGGAACCCCGCGCTGAGTTTTGCGGTATGGCAGTTGCTTATCATGAAGATTTAAGAATGATCTGTGTCCAACAAAGGTCTAATTTTGGACCTGGTGACCAGCTTGAATTTATGCTGCCGGATGGAGGAATTATAGCCCTGCAATTGGATGCCTTGTTTGATGAAGAATTAAATCCCCTGGACCGGGCCCGTCATCCCTGGCAAAAAGTCTATTTTTCGTTTGCGCACCCGCTGCCGGATTACACCATATTACGAAGGGTGGAAAAATGCAATTAAAGCGGATATATATGTTAATGTTGCTCCTGAAAAAATCGACTTGCTCAGCAAGATAATTGAAGCCTACGAACACCTGGGCATCGTATCGACCTTGGATCCGCTGGCCGGGATGCTGGTGATAAGGACAACCCCGGATACCAGCGAGGATATCGTTGGCATACTTTTAAACCTGCCTTTCCCTGTGCAAATACTCCCCCATGAATAGTATATGAATCTCAGCAAAAGACAATTATATATTTAGAATGGTTGACAAGGGGGATTTTTTTGCGCATTAATCGTCTGTTAATTCTGATGCTGTCCTTTCTGCTGATTATGATCGGGCTTATGGCTAGAATTGGCTATTTTCAGCTGATAAAAGGCCACGATATTGCCAGTGAGGCGGTTGCCATGCGCAGTAAACAAATTGAATTACGGGAATACCCCCGGGGTGAGATATTAGACCGAAACCTCCTGCCCTTAACCAGTACTGAAAGTTCCAATGCTCTTTATTGTCTGCCCGGAGAAATAGGCAACGCGAAACCAAAGGCAACCGGCAGTGATGTTAATGAAGCAGAATCAGACGCTGCGGTCATGGAAGATCTAGCACTTAAACTCTCACGCGCGCTGGGGCAAGACCACCATGAAATGAGCAAACGTTTAAATGACGCTGGACAAAACGGGGCAGCCATTGTTCGCATAGCTGAAGATTTAAGCAGTGAGCAGGTAAAAATAATAAACGCTATGCAGCTTTCCGGAATAGTTATAGCACCTATGAGCAAGCGGTACAGGCAGGACGGTTTTTGCAGTCATATATTGGGTTATGTCAGTCAGGGAGCACATATTGAAGGGAAAGCCGGAGTAGAAAAGCTATATGAACATATCCTTAAGGAAGACCCAGGTTCCCAAACCTTAAATTCGGTTATTGATGCAAGGGGAGTAGCGATTCAGGGTCTAATGTTTAAAGTAAGGCAAGAAGATGATGATAAACGAAATGCGATCGTTCTGACTATCGACAAAAGACTGCAGGAGATTGTAGAAAGCAAATCAAGAGGTATTAAAAAAGGTGCAATTGTGCTTATGGATGTGCAGAGCAAAGAGGTTTTGGCTATAGCCAGCCGCCCCACGTTTAACCCTTATAGTGATTTGGCCTACCTTATAAATAATGATAAACAGAGCACCCTTAGCAATAGAGCCTTAAGCAGCTATCACCCCGGTTCGTTGTTTAAAATCCTGGTGGCGGCCGCTGCTTTGGAGGAAAAGACCGTCCGTTGGGACGATGCATTCAACTGCACCGGTAAATTTATATTTAACGATGAGGTTTCCACATCCTGTTGGAAGGAAGAAGGACATGGGAAACTTGACTTTGCACATGGCTTTGCTCAATCGTGCAACCCTGTTTTTATTGAGACCGGCTTAAAACTGGGGAGACAGAATCTGCTTAAATATGTGGAAAAAGTGCATCTTACGGATGAGCGGCTCTTGGGATACAGCAAGTGTTCAGGAAGTTATGTACGCATTAACCCCGGAGAACCGGCATTGGGAAATGCTTGCTTGGGTCAGGAAGGAGTTATGCTTTCTCCTCTGCAAATGACTTCGCTGATTGCCACTATAGCTGATGATGGGAAATATGCACCACCATCTCTATTACGTTATACCATTGATGACCGGGGTCTGAAGCAAAAACCTGCAGAGATAAGCAAAGAACAGGTAATTAGCCAGGAAAATGCCCGGACTGTGCAGCAGCTGATGGAACTGGTGGTAAGCGAAGGAACCGGTAAAACCGCTGCCCTAAAAGAAGTAAAGGTAGCCGGTAAAACTGCCACCAGTCAAACCGGGAACCTCAAGGAGGATGGCCAGGAAATCCTGGATACCTGGTTCGGTGGTTATTTTCCCGCCGATCGTCCGCGCTGGGCGATCGTTATAATGGTTGAAGAAGGGCAGTCGGGAGCCCAGGATGCAGCGCCGGTATTCAAGGATATTGCCCAGGAGATGCTGAAATATTTTTCAGTAAGCGGATAATGGGCGTGAGGAGTAAGGCGTTAGGGGTGAGGAGTGAATATTATGAAAAGCTTGCACTGGACCTAGTATTGGCTGTTGGGGATGTGGGGCATGGGGGCAAAACGTTACCTTAGCTGATATTCCAATGAGAATATTGTAGCTATCAGGGATTCCCACAACCAAACCCTTATTAACACTTAATAATGCTCACAAACGCATTTAAATCTGTTTGCAAAACTTATTTTACGAGGGGGAATAAAGATGGATGTAGCGATCATATTAATTGGTCGAAGAGTGGAAAGCACTGGATGGGGCTGCGGTTGTTGTTAAACCAAAGCTGAGCAGCCAGCGAGTCAAATCAAGAAAAAATTATTGCTATCAAAATTTCCGGGCTTGGTCCCGGATTTTTTTGAAGAATTATTCTTTGACTATTATTGACTAATAAAAAATCCGTGACTATAATGAACTTATAGTAGTATACAAAAATAACCATAATATCTTTGTATATTCTTGTTGGGGCCAAAACATTTAGAGAGTTAATGCTTTGGAAAGATTGAGGCATATTTAGAAGGAGGTAGAAAATATGGCTAAAGTAGTGGGGATTGACCTTGGAACAACTAATTCAGTAGTTGCTGTTATAGAAGCAGGAGATCCTGCGGTTATCGTTAATGCGGAGGGAAATCGTACCACACCTTCCGTGGTGGCTTTCAAGGAAAACAACGAAAGACTGGTCGGGCAGATTGCCAAACGTCAGGGTGCGCTGAATCCGGAAAATACTTTTTATTCAGTAAAGAGGTTCATGGGCCGCCGTTTTTCGGAGGTTGAGAGCGAACGCAAGCTGGTGCCCTATAATGTAGCGGCCGGACCGGGTGATTCGGTGCGATTTAAGCTTAAAGATAAACTAATGGCTCCCGAAGAGATCTCGGCTATGGTATTGAAAAAACTGGTTGATGATGCGGCCAAGTATCTTGGGGAAAAGGTAAACGAGGCTGTGATTACCGTGCCAGCTTATTTTAATGATGCGCAGCGTCAGGCGACCAAAGATGCGGGACGAATCGCCGGGCTGAATGTTCTGCGTATAATCAATGAACCAACAGCTGCTGCCCTGGCTTATGGGCTGGATAAAAAGGCCAATGAGACCATCCTGGTGTTTGACCTGGGCGGAGGAACTTTCGATGTTTCCATCCTGGAGGTGGGGGACGGGGTATTTGAAGTAAAGTCCACCAATGGCGACACCCACCTGGGCGGCGATAATTTTGACAAGGCGGTTGTGGATTACTTGGCGGGAGAATTCAAAAAGGATTACGGTATCGACCTGCTTAAGGATAAGCATGCTTTGCAGCGGCTGACCGAAGCGGCGGAAAAGGCCAAGGTGGAGCTTTCAAGTATTATTGAGACCACGGTCAGTTTGCCTTTTATCACCGCCGATGAATCCGGGCCGAAGCATCTGGACATAAAACTGAGCCGGGCCAAGTTTGAAGATCTGACCCATGAATTGGTGGAGCGCTTGCGGGGGCCGGTGCAGGCTGCGCTGGCTGATGCCAAAATGACCGCCCGGGATATTGAAGAGGTTATCCTGGTGGGTGGTTCCACCCGGGTTCCGGCGGTGCAAAAACTGGTTCGGGAATTGACCGGTAAAGAGCCCAATATGAGTGTAAACCCTGATGAGGTGGTGGCAGTTGGAGCAGCCATCCAGGCCGGAGTGCTGGCCGGGGAGGTAAAAGATGTGGTGCTGCTGGATGTTACCCCGCTGTCACTAGGAGTGGAGACCATGGGCGGATTGATGACCAAAATAATTGAACGTAATACCACCATCCCGGCACGCCGCAGTGAAATATTCAGTACAGCGGAAGACCGGCAGCCGGCGGTTGACATTCATGTGCTGCAAGGTGAAAGGGATCTGGCTCGCGATAACCGGTCGCTGGGGCAGTTCAAACTGGAAGGCATACCGCTGGCACCACGGGGTACCCCGCAGATCGAAGTGACATTTGATATTGATGCCAATGGCATTCTCAAGGTTGGTGCCAAAGACAAGGGCAGCGGCAAAGAGCAGAGTGTAACCATCAGTGGATCGTCAAATCTGGATAAGGGCGAGGTTGAGCGTATGCTTAAAGATGCGGAAGCTTACCAGCGCGAGGATAAGAAAAGACGCGAAGAAGTGGAGATGCGCAATCAGGCGGACAGTCTCAGCTATACTATTGAGCGCAAGCTGGCAGCCAGTGCTGAACAACTGCCGCTGCATGAGAAGGCGCGGCTGGAAGAACTTCTGGCTGAATTGAAAAAAGCCTTGGCCGAGAATGCTCCGGCCGATAGAATAAAGATACTTTATGGAGAACTCGAACAGGCTGCTTATGCCCTGGACAACATAAAGCCAGCTGCCGGGCAGACTGGTGGCGAAACCGCCCAAGGGAGCAAAGAGCATGTGGTTGATGTGGAGTTTGATGAAGAATAGAAGGGTTTAACGGAGGATATGAAGATGGCGGTATCTTTTCAGGATTATTATGAGATTCTGGGGGTAAAGCGGGATGCCGATCAGAAGGCCATCAAGTCTGCTTATCGCAAACTGGCACGCAAGTGGCATCCGGATTTGCACACCGGTAAAAAGAAAGAAGAAGCCGATGAAAAGTTCAAGCAGATCAATGAGGCTTACGAGGTCTTAAGCGACCCGGAGAAACGGGGAAAATACGACCGGCTGGGCAGCAACTGGCGAAATGGGGAGCAGTTTGACGGCTCCCCATTCGGAGAAGGCAGTTATTATACCAAAAGCAATTTGGAGCCCGAAGATCTGCAGGGATTCAGCGACTTTTTCTCAGTGCTGTTCGGTTCCCAGACTGGCAGTCCTTCCGGTGCAAGACACCGCCGGAGCGAATTTTACGAGGGGCCAATGCGGGGGCAGGATATTGAAAGCACTATTGATCTGAGCCTGGAGGAAGCGTTTCATGGCAGCAGCAAATCCCTGCAGCTTTCGGTGAGTCAGGTTTGTTCTGAATGCCGGGGCAGCGGCTTATCAGGCCAGAGTTTTTGCCGGCGCTGTGGAGGCACCGGCAGTATCAGTGAACCCCATAACCTGACGGTCCAGATACCCGCTGGGGTCCATGAAGGCAGCAGCATTCGCCTCAAAGGGCAGGGCGGTGCTGGCATCAACGGCGGCGAGAAGGGTGATTTGTATTTAAAGGTTCACCTGCTTTTGCATCCGGTCTTCACAGTTAAGGGGCGGGATATAGAGAGCGAGCTTAATATCCGCCCGGAGCAGGCGGTGTTGGGAGACCGGGTAAAGGTTGCGACGCTGGATAATATAGTAAGCATGAGCATTCCCGCCGGCAGCCACAGCGGTCAAAAGATGCGCCTGAAGGGCAAAGGGTTGGCGCAAAAGGATGGAGGGCGAGGGGATCATTTGGTAAGGATCAGGATTGATACCCCGCGCGAGCTGAATGCCGAGGAGCGGGAGTTATATCAGCGTTTGATGGATATTTACAAACAGCGCAAGGCCAGCGGGGAGGTAGAAAAATGAAATTGATTAAGGTTTTCTATCACCAGCAGGATGAAAAACTACCCATCTCCCAGCTTGATTTCCACCCTGAGTTGCTGCAGCTCCTCGAAGAAATGGGCATCCTGGAAATAAGGGAAAATAGCATTGATACGAGCTATGTGCAACGCGTTAATAAAATGATACGCCTGAAGAATTTTTTGGGGGTTAATCTGAATGGTGCCGCCATAATCGTGGAATTGTTGGATAGAATCAAAGAACTGGAACAAGAAATTGAAGATATTAAGGGAATGAGGTGATAGGATGAATCTTGAGCGTTTGACCCAGAAATCAAGGCAGGCTCTATCTGATGCCCAAAACCTGGCGATTGAAAAACATCACCAGGAGATTGGCAACAAGCATCTGCTGTTAGCGCTTATCGAGCAGGAAGGAGGCCTGGCACCGCGTTTGCTGCAGCAGGCGGGGGTCGATCTCTCCAATTTTGAAGCGCAGCTCCGGCAGCTGCTGGAAAAAGTACCGGCCGTTTATGGTTATGAAGGTTCAGTATATATGAGCGGAAATCTGGCCCGGGTTTTAAACCGGGCGGAGAAGGAAGCCAAGGAACTCAGAGATGACTATGTCAGTGTAGAGCACTTGCTTTTGGCCTTGCTGGCTGAAGCGGAAAATGATTTGCGGGAATTGCTGAGCAGGTCCGGGTTGGGTCGCGATCAGTTGTTCAATTCCCTGAAAAGCGTTCGGGGCTCGCAACGGGTGCAAAGTGATAATCCGGAAGATAGTTATGAAGCCCTTGAACGTTACGGGCGCGATTTGACTCGTCTGGCGGGGGAAGGCAAGCTTGACCCGGTAATTGGCCGTGACGAGGAAATACGCCGTACCATGGAAATATTATCCCGGCGCACCAAGAACAATCCGGTGCTGATCGGCGAGCCTGGAGTGGGCAAAACTGCTATTGTTGAAGGGCTGGCCCGGCGGATTGTGGCGCGGGATGTCCCGGAAGGATTAAAAGATAAACAGCTGATTGCTTTGGATATGGGATCTCTGGTAGCCGGGGCCAAATACCGGGGTGAGTTTGAAGAAAGACTTAAGGCAGTTTTAAAAGAAGTGGAACAATCCAACGGGCGGGTAATCGTATTTATCGATGAACTGCATACGGTGGTAGGGGCCGGAGCTGCCGAAGGGGCCATGGATGCCAGCAATCTATTAAAACCGATGCTGGCCCGCGGCGAACTGCGCGCCATTGGTGCCACCACCATCAGCGAGTATCGCAAACATATTGAAAAGGATGCTGCTTTGGAGCGTCGTTTTCAACCGGTAATGGTCAACCCTCCATCGGTTGAGGACAGTGTTTCCATATTGCGCGGCTTAAAGGAGCGTTATGAAGTGCATCACGGGGTTCGAATTCAGGATTCGGCCCTGGTCGCAGCTGCAGTGCTTTCCGAGCGCTATATCTCGGATCGTTTCCTGCCGGATAAAGCCATCGATCTGATGGACGAAGCGGCGGCCCGCCTGCGGACTGAGATCGATAGCATGCCTACTGAGCTGGATGAGATAACCCGGCGCAAGATGCAGCTCGAAATCGAAGCCGCAGCCCTGGAGAAAGAAAAGGATAATGCCTCGCGTGAGCGCCTGAACAGCATCTTAAAGGAGTTACAGGACTTGCAGGGGGAAGCCGATGCCATGCAAACCCAATGGCAATCTGAAAAACAAGCGATTTCCAGGGTGCGCTCGATTAAGAGAGAAATCGAAGAAGTGCGCAGTGAGATGGAAAAAGCAGAGCGCAGCTACGATTTGAACCGCATTGCCGAGCTGAAATATGGACGCCTGAACGAGCTGGAAAGAAAGCTTAAAGCTGAGGAAGAACTGCTGGCAGAGAAACAAAAGCACCATATGCTGTTAAAGGAAGAGGTTGACGAGGAGGATATTGCCAAGGTAGTTAGTCGCTGGACCGGGATTCAAGTCAGCCGCCTCCTGGAAGGTGAAAAGGAAAAGCTTATGCATCTGGGCGAGATCCTGCATCAGCGGGTGGTAGGCCAGGGGGAAGCGGTCGATGCTGTTTCCGATGCGGTTTTAAGGTCGCGCAGCGGTTTAAAGGACCCCAACCGTCCGGTGGGCAGCTTCATCTTCCTGGGGCCGACCGGGGTGGGCAAGACGGAACTGAGCAAGGCTCTGGCGGAAGCGCTTTTCGATGATGAGAAGAGCATGATCCGGCTGGATATGTCAGAATACATGGAAAAACACAGTGTAGCCCGTTTGATTGGCGCACCCCCCGGTTATGTAGGTTATGAGGAAGGCGGTCAGTTAAGTGAAGCAGTAAGGAGAAAACCTTACTCAGTACTGCTATTTGATGAAATCGAGAAGGCCCATAATGATGTATTCAACATTCTGCTGCAAATCCTGGATGATGGACGTCTGACCGATGGCAAAGGCCGGGTGGTTGATTTTCGCAATACCATAATCATTATGACTTCCAATATCGGCAGCCAGGAAATACTTGGCTTCCAGCACAGCGGGGGCGAATATGAGGAAATGAAACATCGAGTGCTGAACCTTTTGCGTCTAAGCTTTCGGCCTGAGTTCCTCAACCGTGTGGATGAGGTTATCGTATTTCATGCCCTGGAACAGGATCAGATCGAAACCATTAGTGAAATGCTCTTGAAGCGTTTACAGCTGCGCTTAAACCAGAATAATCGGGCGAAATTGGAATGGGATCAGCAAGCTCTGGCCTATTTGGCGCAAAAAGGCTATGATCCGGCCTATGGCGCTCGTCCGTTAAAAAGGCTTATTCAACAGGAAGTTGAAACTGCCCTGTCGCGCAAATTAATCGGCGGGGAGATTCAGACTGGCAGTATAGTTAAAATTACTATTAAGAACGCTCAGCTTATGCTTGAAATAGCATAAATATATAGGCATTAAGCAAGCATTATTGACAGGGGATCTGCCCGAGCAAAGGCAGATCCCCTTCATTTTTTCTGTTAAAAGGTATTTTCTGCCGGCTAACGCTATATTCACAAAAATGATCAAAGCCGTTTGAAGACGAATTTTGTAATATGTTAAAGAAAAAGCTTGACATTTAATAGCAAAGGGGATATTTTAACAGCAAGGAAACTTATGAAACTCCAATAGTATCGGAGGCTGAACAATGCAAGCGCGAATAAAACAAATAGCCCGGAGAGAGATAAAGCGCTTTGGCTTACGCCGGTTTACCATGGATGACGTAGCTGCCCAGCTTGGCATCAGCAAGAAAACGCTTTACAAGTTTTTTCTTTCCAAGGGCGAGCTAATCCATGCAGTATTAAGCGATGACCTGCAAAAAGACAAAGAGATGCTGCTGGAAGCCATTGCGAACGAAGGAAACTGGTTTGACCAATTAAGTGCAACGCTGTCTTTCGCTGCTCAGAACCAGATAAGCAATGATTTATGGGATGAGATACGGATGTACTTTCCTGAGGAAGAAAAGGAAATTAACGAATTCCTGGCATTTCAAAAGGAACAAATAGGCTTGTTGCTAGAAGAAGGCTTGAGTAAAGGCGAGATTGAGCCCTGGTTTGATTTGGATAATTTACTGACAATCATTATAGGGCTTATTCGTATATCCAAGCTACAGATGGAAGCAGATCCTGAAAGCAGCGAGTCACCAAATTTAATGGAAGACATAAAGAAGCTTATCTTTTTCGGACTTATAAAAAGAACCTGGTAAGAACTTTACAAAGTTTGCCCGGTCTGCAAAACTACTGACTTTATTAACAAGCTGCAACTTTGTACAAAGAAACCCCAAGCCTGCTAATCAGGCACCCTTGATTCTACCATATATTACATATCGAATAAGGTCACATTTAGCCGGCCACCTTCATATAGTATAAAGCGCTCAAAATTTATGGAGGTGGTAACTTGAGTTTTCTGGCATGGGTATTCGCAGTTACGGCAGTAATCAAGGGAACTCTATTTCTTTTTGCCTACCTTAATAATCAGGTCTTTCCGCAACCGTTGAATGAAGCCAATGAGAAGATATACCTGGATAAAATGAAAGAGGGAAGCGAAGATGCCAGAAATATTCTTATCGAACATAATCTAAGATTGGTAGCTCATGTGGTGAAAAAATATGAGAACAGCAGTGAAGATATGGAAGACTTGATCTCCATTGGTACCATTGGATTGGTTAAAGCAATCAAAACCTACAACAGCGAAAGGGGCGTTAGACTGGCTACCTACGCTGCACGTTGTATAGATAACGAAGTTTTAATGCATTTGCGTAATATCAAAAAGCAGAAGCAGGAGGTATATCTATATGACCC
>JAQUXM010000147.1 GCA_028692415.1 Syntrophomonadaceae bacterium
GTTTACTGGTGCCTTTGGCGGTGATTGCTTGGTGGAAGGGATTTGGGGGGCGGATTGCCCGGGCGCATTATAGTATATTTACCCTGGCAGTTCTGGGATTGATGTGGCTCGTTGATTATTGGAATTTATTCAATTAGGGGGCTGCACGAGTTTTCTAAGCACGGACAGGGATTGGATTGGCAGTAACTGCTGGCATACGAGGAGAATCGATATGAAATTGAGGAGTAAGAAAAAAATGTTTAGCGTAATTGGAATTCTGCTTACCGTAATATTAATTGTGGCTGTATTTTTCTTACTGCCCGGTTCAAAAACGAAAACAGAATTTAATGAGTGCGCAAAGATCTTGACCTCAAAAACATATCATGAAGAGGGCATATTCAGGGAAAAGGATATTGCCGGTTTGCCAATACCGGTTCAGAAGTATTTCAGATATTGCGGGTATATCGGTACACCGAAAATGTCCTATTCAAAAGTGGTTTATAAAGATGTTGATTTTTGGTTTGGCAAGGATAAACCCATGATCAAAATTAATTACACCCAATACAATTTTGTAAATAAGCCAAACAGAATCGCTTATATCGATAGTTCGATGTATGGAATTCCTTTTGAAGGGTTTGATTCATATATCGATGGAGCCGGTTCAATGAAGGGCGTCATAGCCAAGCTTTTCCCCTTGTTTCATCAGACCGGCGCGACTATGGACAAATCAAGCCTGGTTACTTTCCTGTCAGAGATTCTCATAGTTCCCAATGCAGCTTTACAGGATTACATTGATTGGGAGGCAATCGATGATTTACATGCTAAAGCAGTAATAAGTTATTATGGTATTTCTGCCTGCGGTATCTTTACGTTTAATGAAAAAGGGGAAATGCAGTCCTTTTCAACTGAGGACCGGGAAGCTACTTCAACCGACGGTAAAAGCGAAAAAGTAAAATGGTCGGTTGTTTATGGTGACTATAAGGAAATAAACGGTATTAAAAAGCCTACGGTTTTTCAGGCGATTTGGAATTATGATGATGGCGACCTGATATATTTTGACGGAAAAGGAACTGTTACTGATTATATTTAACCCTGGTGGTCCCAACTTGCAGAGATAACGATGTGATAAAATCAAAAGATGATTTAACATAATTCTCTAAGTGCAGGTGAATTATTTGATATTAATGCCTAAGAACGTTTGGGGCTATTATCGACAGTATAAATTGTATTGCACCATATACTATCTTGGTGTGCTTCTTGACCTGGCCGTTCAGAGTTTTATTGCGTTAAGCTTTAAGTTTTTACTTGACAACGCTATTATCCCCAAGGATCAGAAGGTAATGGTTTTGGTACTGGCCCTGCTGCTGTCGGGGGTGGTTCTATCAAAAGTCGGCTATGCCTTTCGCTGCTATTTGTATGCCAAAATGATGGCCGGGATTATGTGCAAGATTAGAAACCAGCTTTTTGATAAGATGCAGCGGCTTTCTCTAAAATACTATGCCAGTTCCAGACCCGGAGACACGCTGTCTTACTTCTCCAATGATCTTTCCAGCATAGAGTATATGGTGAATATGGCAGTTCCTGCCGGAGTCAAGGCCTTTCTAAGTATCGTGGTTAATACCGTAATAATTTTTAACTTGGATTGGAAAATGGCCTCGATTTCATTGCTCGGATTGCTACTCTGTGCTTTAGGGCCGTATTTTTTAAACAGCAGGACTTCTGCAGCCAATGATCTTATGAAAAATACTCAGGCCGAGCTTTTGTCTTCAGTTGAAGAGAACCTTAATGCTCAACAGGTGGTAAAATCCTTCAGCCTTCAAAACACAGTGAAGGCTTCTTTTCAAAGGGAAAGCGCACAGCTTGCTCAACTGACTCAAAAAGCCTTCTTTCTAAATGATATCATGGAAATAACACCCCTCGGAATAATAGAGCTTTTTAACGTAATCATTATTTGTATGGGGGCTTTTTTTGCGTTCAATGATTGGATTACTCCAGGGACACTGGTTGCATTTAATAGTCTTTTTGTTGGACTCAGTACAGCAGTGGGCAGTTTTACCCGGATTCTCCCGGTTTTAATGGGATCTTCCTCTTCCATGAAGAGAATTCAAGGTTTTCAAAATGAAGAAGCTGAGGTCAAAAATTCACCCGATGCCACCGAGATTCAAGGATTTGCTAACAGAATTGAACTGCTTGAGGTGAGTTTCGGATATACGGATGATAATATATGCTTAAACAAAGTCAGCCTTCAAATTCCTAAAGGGGCAGCGGTAGCCATAGTTGGACCCAGCGGCTCCGGAAAAAGCTCGATAATCAATCTGATCATGCGATTCTATGACCCTAAAGCAGGCAGCGTGGAAATCGATGGTCATGATTTGCGCCGCGTTACGATGGAATCGCTGCATCGCCTGATTGGAATTGTACTGCAGGAAAACTTCCTATTTAATGACACAATTAAAGAAAACCTAAAAATAGCAGAACCCGGGGCCAGAGATGAAGATATTGTCTATGCTGCCGAAGCAGCGGAAATTCATAAACATATTATGGAGCTTCCCAATGCTTATGACACCATGGTTGGTGAACGGGGAGGTCAGCTATCCGGAGGGCAGAGGCAAAGAATTGCTCTGGCGCGAGCTTTGGTGTGCAAACCGTCAATATTAATATTGGATGAAGCAACATCAGCTCTTGACCCCAAGACCGAACGAGCCATCAATGAAACCCTTAAACGAATAACCAAAAAGGTTACGCTTATAAATATAACCCACCGCCTGGACAATATCAAAGACTATGACCTGATTTATGTCATGGAAAGAGGTCATGTAGCAGAATCCGGAACCCATCAGGAGCTTATGGCAAAGCAAGGCCTGTATGCAGATCTATGTAACAAGCAGACTGGATTTCGGGTTGGTGATGACTTGAATTATGCGGAAATAGAGGCTAATAGACTTTCCCGGATTAATCTGTTCAAGCAGCTGGAAAATGAAATGCTTGAAGAATTAACCGAGCTTTTCATTTCCGAGTATTATGCACAGGGGAAAACGATCATTACTAAGGGGGAACAGGGCGATAGGTTCTATGTTATCGCACGCGGCAAGGTGGAAATAGTAATAAATATGGAAGACGGCAGCGAAAAAATAGTGAATGTTTTGGAGGATGGTGATTATTTCGGGGAAATCTCACTGCTGAAGGAAGTTTTGAGGACGGCAACCGTTCGTGCCCGTACCCCCTGCCTGTTGTTATCACTGAAAAGAAGGCAGTTTGAACGGGTAGTGTCAAAAACCCCGGATATTAAAATACAACTGGAACAGGAAATGGATAAGCGTTTGATTCAACTTTCAACCGGCGGATAAAGATGAAGCTGGGGATAAGGGAAATAAAGAGGAGCGTAAATATGTTTGAGCTAAAAAAGCACCAGCTTAATTTTACCCGCAGGGAGGGAAGCCGGGACGGGAATATTAAGGTGACCATAATTCAGGAAGCATATCCTGAACGGGTCATTGGCCGCCGGGTCGGACAGGGTATTTATGTGGGCAGAAATAACGCCAGCCAGGACCGGGAGGAACTAAGAGAGCAGGTTCGGGGTTTGCTTGCCCGCATCCCTGAGACTGCAGATATCGGGGTACTGTCTGAACATCCCGGAAACCAGCTATCCATAGACCTATACCAGGAGCAGGCGGATGGGCGGCAGCAGATTATCATTGCCCGGCTTGGACACTACAGGCATAAACCAGGCGATAAGACCAGCAACACCGTGGCAGTGTTCGCCCCAGGTCATGATCCGGTGATGGTTAAGCAGATTACATTCTCCGAGGAAGATCTTAAATACCATGCCCAAGGCAAGCTCCAGCGCGGTCAGGAGGTGCATATATTTTCGACCCCACTGGGCAACATGGGGATAATTAGCTGTCACGACTATACCAATGCCGATATCTTAAAAAAGATTGTTGAGAATGACATCGAAATCCTGATAGTATCCGCCTTTAATCCGGCTACCCGCTTGTTCATTCAGTATGCCTTGGCCGATATTCATCGCTTTTCCTGTTTCGTAATCATTTCCAATATTGCCAACTATGGAGGCAGCGGGGTTTTTGCCCCATTTCGCTACAATGGGCCGAAGCGGGCCGCTATCAGCCTGGGTGGAGCAGTTGCCTATACCCAGGGGGAAACCAGTGCTTTTCTGGAGGTGGACCTGCCTATTGCGGAACTCAGGAATCTTCGCCATAAGGATGGGAATACCCAGCTTGATAAACGTTGTCCATGGACCCCCATTCAACCCAGTGAAGAGTTTCTGAGTGCTGGCCAGCCCGATTATAAACAGAAGCTGGATGCGTCTGATTACCTGCATAACATTGACCTGGAAGAATTAATGTATTTGCCCAACGATAATCAAGGCAAATTCAATATAGGAATAGCCCAGTTAAAATGCATGGATGAAGAGGATTATCTTAATAATTACTATTGCGTCTCATGTTCTCCCAATGCTCCCCGCTTTATCAAAGGGGTTCAAAAGCAACTTGAGTTTTTGGCCAGTAATCTGGAATTAACCGGTCAGAAGCTTGATTTTCTGTTGTTTCCGGAGGTTTTCCTGCCTCTCGAGATGGATTCTGATTTAAAGGAATTTGCCAGAAAATTCAATACTATTATTCTTAGCGGGGTTGAGTACGACGCGCAGCCCGAAACTCTTGATGATCCGCAGATGGCACATGGTTCAAATCGCTGTTTTATCTATACTCCAACCAGAAACGGCGAAGTGAAGCGATTTCAGTATAATAAAATGACTCGCTCCCAATATGATGCCCGTATTCCAGCTACAGCAGATGGGGAGCCGGGAAATTTTACAATGGATAAGGGCAGTCAGTTGCTTCGCTTCTCATATGGCAAGCATTGGGCTTTTGGAGTATTGATTTGCTATGACTACAGTCATTTCGATATTATACACAAGATAAACCGGCCCCAGACGAATAAGATGCCGCTTGATATGCTTTTTATCGTGGCCAGCAATCCGGATAGCCAACTTTATGAACGCTGCTGTATAGCTGATAGTCATCGTTACTACCAGTATATAATTATGTGCAATGTGGCTCAATTTGGTGGCAGCGGTATATACGGCCCGGTAAAAACTCCGGGTCTCAGGCAAACACTGTTAAGTGCAGGACTGGGGACAGAAGGGATATTTATTGGTACAGTAGATATAGCTAATTTGCAGAAGGCTAGAAAAGCAGAGTACATGGCAGTTGAGAGCAATTACCAGCATAAACCCGGTATCTTTCAGATGATCGATTTTATTAAATAGGGGTTAAGTCGTTTTAAGCAACGGAAGATACTGCGGAGCAGTTTCTTCGCACCGCTGCAACGAGGCGGGGGATTGGAACCTGCGGCCGATTTGCTTAATAGGAACCCGACGCATAAAGAAGCGGGGGACAGCTTTTCGTTTCATCATATTCAATAAACCTTTAATGATAATTAATTATGATTAAAGGTTCTTGATAAAGTCTTGGCGGGAAAACGGAAAATGAGCTACACTTGTTATAATAGCAACATAATTTGAAAATTAAGGGAAAAGGGGTGTTTTTAAATGGCTCATATTCTGCCGGATTTACCGTATGCTTATGATGCACTGGAACCA
>JAQUXM010000028.1:0-9740 GCA_028692415.1 Syntrophomonadaceae bacterium
CGCAGTTTATCGAGAACTATCTTGCTCTGATCGAGGATATTTTGATTTGCTTTGATCAGAATACCTGCCCGGTCGGCCAGGTGAATCACCCGGCTGGCCAGGGGAATACGGTCTTTATTCAATCCGGAAAGGTTATTTCCGGCCCACTGATCATGATGGCTGAGAATAATCCGGCCCAAATGCTGCAGCGATGAATGCTGCTGCACCATTTCACTTCCCCTGAGGCAGTGCCCCCGGGGTGAATCGATATCAAAATTGGCGAGGTCAGCTTTCTCTTTCCAGTTTATTATTCCGATATCGTGAATTATGGAAGCTTGAAAAAGCTCCAGTAATTCGTGGTCCGCAAGTCCGGCAGCTTTTCCTATGTTAAGCGCAATCAGTGCGGTCCGATGGTGATGATTCATAAGACCCGAATGGGTGAAATCCAGACTGCGGGAAAGACTTAGAAAGCATTCAATTATATTCATCGTTACATCCTTTGTCGATTAAAATGGTTGACTACCCAGAATAAAGATTATTTCCATATAATTTAAATCTCAATTTCTGATTACCTAATTATTACACAGTCAAGCTTGATGGTAAATAAATCATGGGGGCTTCGTTTCTTCCGAAGCTTAAAATAGCTTATAGCACTTGCGTGGGAATTTGTATTCCCTCCATTGCCATGCTATGATTTTAATATGTTAATATGTGTCAATAAACGAGGTGAGCGCAGTTTATTGGCAGCTTCCGTCAGCAAAGCCGATGTTAGGAGAGAATAAATGATAGAAATCTGCAAGGTATCCAAGAGCTATAACAAGGGAAAGGTCAAGGCGGTGGACGAGGTTAGTCTGACCGTACATGATGGTGAAATATTTGGTTTTTTGGGTCCCAATGGGGCAGGGAAGACAACCTTGATCAAAATGATTACCGGAATCCTCAATGCCGATCAAGGCAGTATCAAGATTAATGGCCGGGATATAAGGGGTAATCCGCTGGAAGCTAAAATGCAGTTTGGCTTTGTCCCCGACGACCCCAATATTTTCTCACGGCTAACCGGCATCGAGTACCTGAACTTCATGGCGGACATCTACCGGGTCTCTTCGATAACCCGTGTGCAGCGGATAAAAGAACTGCTTGAACGCTTTGAGATGTCATTGGCCGCCGCCGATCTAATCCAGAGTTATTCTCATGGCATGAAACAAAAAATAATAGTAATCGGGGCCCTGCTGCATAATCCCCCGGTTTGGATTCTGGATGAACCTATGACTGGTCTTGATCCGCGCTCATCCTTTGATTTAAAAGAGATGATGCGTGAACATGCCGATGCCGGGAAAACGGTTTTCTTTTCCACCCACGTACTGGAAGTGGCCGAAAAACTGTGTGACCGCCTGGCTATCATCAATAAAGGCCGGGTTATTTTCTGTGGCAGTTTGCAGGAAATCCGAGCCCATGCCCAAGCGAACCAATCACTGGAGAATCTTTTCTTGGAGTTGACTGAAAATGAATAGTTACTGGGCCTTGCTCAAAATATTGATAATCAATTACTTTGGTATTTCTTTATTTCAAATCAAAAATCAAAAGAATCGCAGACCATACCTCAAAAAACTTGGGCTATTTCTGATTATTATTGCCGCCATTGCTCCAACCATTGCCTTATATGCCAAACTGCTGATTCAGGGATTTGACCTGCTGGCTCCGCTGGGACAGGAGGGTGCCATACTAACCCTGGGCATTGTTCTGGTAAGCTCTATCGTCTTTGTATTTGGCATTTTCTATGTAATCAATTTCTTTTATTTCGCTGCTGATGCCCAAAGCCTTCTGGCTTTGCCCTTGAGCGGCTATCAGGTATTGGGAGCCCGGTTTTCGGTGGTTTTAATTAATGAATATTTGAGTGCCTTGCCTTTTTTGCTGCCACCACTGTTGATTTACGGTATTAAGAGCGGTGCCTCCGCACTATACTGGTTATATGCTGCGGTTGGTTTTTTGCTGGTTCCCTTGCTGCCGTTAAGTCTGGCCACTATTCCTACGGTGCTTATTATGCGATTTGCCAACCTGAGCCGCCGCAAAGACCTCCTGAAAATCCTGGGAGGATTGCTGGTTATTGCCCTGGCTGTGGGCTACCAGTTGCTTTTTCAAAAATCAGGTCCCAATGCCATGGACCCTGCATTTTTACAGGACTTGCTCACTGACCGGAGTGGTCTGATGAACTTGATGAGCCGGGTTTTTCCCTCCACCCGGTATTTGGGTCTGGCCTTAATTAATGCCGATCAATTAGGCGGGTTGGTGAATCTGCTGCAGTTTGCCGGGCTTTCTTTGCTGGCGGTGGCCTTGGCCTGGCTGACCGGTGAAAAATTGTACTTTAAAGGTCTGGTGGGCTCCAGTGAAACCACGGCCAAAAGGAAGATGCTGAGTGAAGCGGATTACCGCCGCCTGGGCAAAGGATTGCCCCCCGTACTCTCTTACTGGGCGAAGGAGATGCGCCTGCTGTTTAGAACGCCAACCTATTTTATCAACAGTGTCATGACCAATCTCCTGGTCCCCATATTGCTGACCATTCCATTTTTTATTCAAGGCCGTAATCAAACAACTGCCATGCCCTGGGAAAAACTACTGAGCGCAGCCTCGGGTCAGACTATTTTGATGGCTGCAATTATTGGCATTATTGTATTTATGACCGGTTCAAACGCCATTACGGCAACATCGATATCCCGGGAGGGCAGGGAATTCTTCATATCCAAATATATTCCGCTTTCCTACCGGAAGCAGATTCTGGCCAAGCTGCTGTCTGCTTATTTGTTAGGAGTGAGCGGAGCCGTTCTATTGGTCATTGCAGTGAGGGTTTTAATGCCATTGGATAATAGTCTAATCGCCATGTTGCTGGGTGTAAGCATGGTGGCAATCACACCGGTTATTGAAGCCGGCTTGATAATAGATTTATACAATCCCAAGCTTAATTGGGAGAATGAACAACAGGCCTTCAAACAGAATTTCAATGTGGTTTTTTCCATGTTGTTGGCGATCCTTCTGGGCGGGGCTATTATCTATATAGTGATCCGTTTCATCCACACCCCGGTTTCGGCGGCACTTTTCATGTTGCTCGGGTTTGGACTCGCAGCATCGCTCTTGTACTATTTCCTCATGACCTGGGGAGTTAAACGATGCCAGGAATTGGCGGGGTAAGGGTTGGGCTATGAATCTTGACCAATTTGGTTACATATACTATAATTTAAAGTCAAATATTAAGACGATGAGGGAGAGAGTAAGTCTTTTCGAACCTTACAGCGAGTTAGGGATGGTGTGAGCCTAATAAGTATTAGAAAACTGCTGAAAATCACTCCTGAGTTGCATGCCGAAAGTTTAAGTACTGTACAGGTACGTTGCTAGTAGGTTATGACGGCTTTCCCCCGTTAAAGGGAACGCATATGTTGGTATGTCGTAAACAGGTGGTATGATGAAGGTTGCAAGCTTTCGTCCCTTTTGCGGGACGAAAGCTTTTTTATCGTTTACACCTTCCAACAGACAATAAAGACAGGGAGGTGGTCGGGCTATGGTCATAGCCAATGCAATTGAAGATATTTCCGACATTAATAAAAATAATTTAATGAAAGGAAATGTTGAATATGTCAAACGAGAAAAAACCTGTAACAACTGCCGAGAAGCCGGACTTCATAGAAATGGAGCACAACATACTGGCATTCTGGCAGGAGCAAAACTGCTTTGCCAGGCTAGTTGAAAAGAATAGTAACCAGCCTCCATTCCGATTTCTGGATGGTCCAATTACCGCTAATAATCCAATGGGTGTTCATCATGCCTGGGGCCGAAGTATCAAGGATATCTTTTTACGTTATAAGGCAATGAATGGTTATTCCTGCCACTATCGCAACGGCTTCGATACCCAGGGCTTGTGGGTAGAAGTGGAAGTGGAAAAGGAACTGGGGTTTAAAAGTAAAAAGGATATTGAAAACTATGGCATGGCCGAGTTTACAAAGCAATGCGTGGAGAGAATAACTCATTTTTCGAATACAATTACAGAGCAATCTAAAAGGCTTGGCCAATGGATGGACTGGGATCATTCCTATTTCACGCACACAGATGAAAACATAACAGGCATTTGGCATTTTTTGAAAACCTGCGACGATAACGGCTGGATCGTAAGATCAAATCGTCCTATGCCCTGGTGCCCGCGCTGCGGAACTTCTTTATCCCAGCATGAAATGTCTGGTTCGCATGAAGAAATAACCCATACCTCAGTATTTGCGAAGCTTCCGGTTATAGATCAGGGATTTGAAATATTGGTCTGGACCACGACCCCCTGGACCCTTGCGGCTAATGTAGCCCTGGCAGTGAATCCTGAACTTGATTATGTAATCATCAACCATGAGGGTGATGAAAAACCTCTTCTTCTAGCCAAAACGGCCTTAAAGCATATAGATGGGAAAAAGCAAATCATTCGCGTCCTTAAAGGAAGCGAGTTGCTTGGACTTCACTATGATACCTTCTTCCCATTTCTGCCTGTCCAGCAAAATTTGCGGCATGGAATCGTGGGCTGGGAGGAAGTTTCGGCCGACGAAGGCAGCGGAGTCGTTCATATCGCCCCGGGCTGTGGTGCTGAGGATTATGACTTGGGCAGAGAACTGGGCTTGTCAAAAATATGTCCAATTGATGAGAACGGTATCTTCTTGGATGGATATGACTTCTTAAGTGGAAAAACCGCTGGTGAAGCCGCACCAGCAGTTTTTGACCAGCTTGACAAACAGGGCAAGCTCTATAAAACCCATTCCTATACCCATAGCTATCCGGTTTGTTGGCGCTGTAAAACAGAGGTGCTGTTCCGGCTGGTTCCTGAGTGGTATATCAAAACCGATGCGATAAAACCAAAGCTCATTGAAGCTGTCAATCAGGTTCAGTGGGAGCCCGAATATGTTGGCAAGCAAATGACTGATTGGCTTAATAATATGGGGGATTGGAATATTTCCCGTAAACGGTTTTATGGTTTGCCTTTGCCTTTTTATCCCTGCGCAAGCTGTGGTGAAGTTACGGTAGTAGGCTCCAAAGATGAACTTCGTCTGCTGGGAGGTGAAGAAGTAGATAAACTTCCTGAACTCCATCGCCCCTGGATTGACGAGATAAAAATTAATTGTCCGCAATGCGGCAATAAAGCGGCAAGAGTCGCCGAAGTGGGGGATGTTTGGCTGGATGCCGGTATTACTCCTTTTTCCACCCTGGGTTATTTTACAGATCGTAATCAATGGGTGAAAAACTTCCCGGCGGAGTGGGTTACGGAAATGCGTGAACAAGTTCGATTATGGTTTTATTCGTTATTGTTTATGAGTGTAACCTTAACCGGAAAAGCACCTTATGAGCGAGTGCTGGCCTACAACAGCGTGGTTGCTGAGGATGGCACCAGGTTTTCCAAAACCGGATACATGATTAAATTCGATGATGCAGCTCAAAATTTGGGTGCAGATACCATTCGCTATCTCTTTGCTGCTGCCAACCCATCCAATGATGTACGTTTTGGTTATAAGCTTGGTGATGAAGCCCGGCGCAGACTGCTATCACTTTGGAATATATATACCTTTTTCATGACCTATGCAGAGATTGAAAAACCGGCGATTTATACAGAATTACCGCTTGAGAGTTCCAATATAGTGGATCGGTGGCTGGACAGCAGGATTAAATTGTTTGTTAATACAGCTGCCCGCAGTTATAACAATTACGATACAGTCGCGATTATTAAAGCATTTGAAACATGTGCTGATGATGTATCCAACTGGTATATAAGGGTAAACCGACGTCGCTTCTGGAACGGTGAACAAATTGCCTATAATTGCTTGTATCGAGCATTCAAAACCATCCTGCAAGTGATGGCACCGATTATTCCATTCATGACGGAGCATATCTGGCAGAACATGATTCGCAAATATGAACCGGGTACGCATATATCGGTTCATTTAAGTGACTTTCCCCCAGTGGAAGATGTCGATGTCAGCATATTGCAGGATACCAGCCTAATACGCAAAGTCGTCGCCATGGCCTTGAAACTGCGTAATGAGAAGCAGTTAAAGGTCAGGCAGCCGTTATCTGCTCTCTATGTCGTTGCCGATCATAAGCTTAAGTCAGCCCTCTGCGGTATGAAAAACATTGTCTTGGACGAGTTGAATATTAAACGTATAATCTATCTTGATGATCGCGCTGAGCTTGAAAGCAAACATTTGCGGCTTAATTTTCAAACCGCCGGAGCAGTACTAAAAGGCGATTTGCCGTTTGTGAAAAACCTCCTTGAGCGGATAACGGATGATGAAATGCAAGCCCTGGTAATGAGCTATCAAAGCGATGGACAATTGATACTGCCAGGTTATGCGCATTGTTTAAATGCATCTCTTTTTACGGTAGACGCAACTGCCAAGGAAAATCTTGCCATCACCGTTGATGGTCAAATAGTCATCGCCATAGACACCTTATTAACCCCGGAACTGATTCGCGAAGGTGCTTATCGTGAGCTTTTGCGGATGTGTCAAACTTTTAGAAAAGAATCGGATTTTCGTATTGAACAAACTATCAAGCTTGCTCTCTCGAGCGAAGACAGCTTTATGCAGACCGTCATATCTGAATTTGCCGAGAGTTTGTGTACCGAAACACTGGCGGCTAGCTTGTCAAATTCAAATCGGAACTATAGATACTCCAAGGAGGTAATTATCAACGGCTGCAAGGTCACCATGGAAATGGAATAGCGGTTCAGGGAACAGGGTACAGAAGCTGGCATAAACGTTCATAACTAATAAAACTGAATACTAATGCTCACCCGGGAATATTATTTAAAAAGTTCAAGATAAGGGGTGAGCATTATTTTTTGTGGGGGTTTAGATGTTTCAAATTAAATAATCGCATCTTTCTTCTCCTCAGCTTTTTTATTAGCGCTTCTTTATTTTCCGTCTGGCTTGACCACCTGGAAAGGCATTTCTACGGGGTGAAACCAGGTGTAAGCATGGAAGGCCAAGATCTATCGGGGTTGCTCCCCGGTGAGGTGACTTTAACGGTTCAGGAAATGGCTTTACAGTATCAAAGAATGCCGCTGGAAGCAACTTTAGATAAGGAAACTGGAGAAATCATTGATGACCAGGATGGAGTTTCAGTAAATGTAGAGAGCAGCGTGAAAAAAGTAATGGCAGCCCGCGAGAATCAATGCCTGGAGCTTGATAAGTATGCGGTTCATGCGAGACATAGAAGCGATCAAATACAAAAGGCTAATAAAACGCTGGCTTATTACCAAACCTGGCTGAGTGGTACATATCAGCGTTACAGTAACATTGGCCTGGCAGCCACCAGTATAAATAATATTTTAGTCTGGCCGGGGCAGATATTTTCTTTTAACGAAATTGTGGGACCACGGACCCCGGAAAGGGGTTATCAGCCAGCCCCGATTATTCTGATGGGTACGACTGATCTGGATTATGGAGGGGGAGTGTGCCAGGTAGCCAGTACGATCTATAATGCGGCCCTGGCCGCAGGATTAAAAGTTAGCGAACGTCATCAGCATACTAAAGCGGTAGGCTATGTTCCTCAAGGTAAGGACGCAGCTGTCAGTTATGACGATCTTGATTTGAGGTTTAGCAATAATTACCGGGTCCCCTTAATAATCAAATCAGGTATTAGCCAGGGGCGAATTTGGGTAGAAATAAAAGGAGAGGGGAAACTAATTTGAAGATTTATTTTTTTACCAAGCAAAATCTATGCTGGGCTGGGATAGCTTTATTGCTGATGACAGGATTATCAGTATATTCATTAGTATTCTGGCATGAAGACAGTGTTGCCTCGTTGGGTGAAGCCATTTATCAGGGCAACAGCGGGCAAAAAGCAGTAGCCATGACGGTGAATGTTGACTGGGGAGAAGAATTCATTCCCGCCATGTTAAAAGAATTTAAGGAGCATAAAGCACAAGCAACATTTTTTGTTACCGGCCAGTGGGCCGAAAAGAACCCTGAACTGCTCAAGCAAATGAAAAAGGAAGGACATAGTATTCAAAATCATGGTTTCAAGCATCTGCATTTTAACAGCCTGGCAGCTGAACAGGCTCAGACACAGATTAAGCAAGCCGAAGCGGTGATTGAAAAAATTACCGGTGAAAAAAGCAGGTTTTTTGCGCCTCCCTACGGTGAAAAAAACCAGGCCCTGGTTAATTCGGTGGCAGCTATGAATTACCAGTATATAATGTGGAGTATTGATACTATTGACTGGCAGCGCCCCGGACCCCAGACCATTGTAAACCGGGTAGTAAACAAACTGCATAATGACGCCATAATTCTCATGCACCCGACTGAACCTACAGTAAAAGCTCTGCCGGATATGCTTGATAAAATCGAGGAGCAGGGATACAAAATGCTGACCATAGACAAGATAATATGTGATAAGGACGGTAAATCGTTAAATAATGTTAAAGCTAATTAAATGCTCGGGAGTACCACTTCTGGCCTTAATGGTAATATTTATCATGGTTACCCCGGTTGCTGCCCACCCCTATGTTTCCTCCAATTATTACTGCTTGATGGATGCAGAGACTGGGCAGGTTATCCTGGCGAAGAATATGGATAAAACTCGCCCGGTGGCCAGCACTACCAAAATGCTGACCGCAATACTAACTAATGAGTATGCTGATCTGGCTGAGATAGCAGAGGTTAGCCAGCATGCGGATAAGACTCCCGAGTATACCATTGGATTAAGAGCCGGGCAGCAAGTGTCAGTTGGCGAACTGCTTAAAGTTGCTTTAATCCGTTCCTCCAATGATGCAGCGGTTGTTTTAGCAGAGCATGTGGCGGGGGATGAAGAGCTGTTTGCCCATTTAATGTCAAAAAAAGCCTTCGGCTCTGGAGCTATGTACACTCACTTCAAAAATGCTTCCGGTCTTCCCGATAACGAGCATTACAGTACCGCCTATGATCTGGCACAAATCGGTCGTTATGTTCTCGCTGATCCAACTGTTAAAGAGCTGGTAGGTACCCGCCAAAGCAAATTTAAGCATCCAGGTTATAGCCAGCCCCTGACGATAACCACTACCAACGGTCTGCTGGGCAGCTATCCGGGAGCAAATGGCATAAAAACCGGCACTGCTGATGCATCAGGCAAATGTCTGGTGGCCTCGGCCCAGCGCCAGGGCCGTCAACTGATTGCGGTAGCTCTAAAATCAGCAGACCGTATCGGTGATTGTGTACGCTTGCTGGATTATGGATTTAAGCAGAGTACTTTAACCAAGGTGATTGATAAAAGTCTGGTTTTTAAGCAGGTTAATTTGCTAAATGGTGAACCGGACAGGGTGGATATTTACCCGGCTGAAGATTTGAGTTTATGGATAGGAGATAAAAGTCTCAATATAGAGAAAAAGGTGCAAATGGATTATGAACTGGAGGCACCGGTTCGCAAGGGACAAAAAGTAGGGACCATGGCCGTATATTGCGAAGGAAAACCGGCGCAAAGCATTGATCTGGTATGCGGTCAGAACATAGATAAAAAGGCCAATGTATGGTTTAGATTGCTTAAAGATTTTAGCAGCTGATAAGCAGGATAAACATTGCGAAAGACATACTAACCCCCCATGACCCGAGGCCACAACCACCGATGAAAATGGGGAAAGATTGCCGCGTCGCTGCGCTCCTCGCAATGACAGGGCTATAGCATAGCCGCCTTTGCTAGAGTAAATATGATATGCTTTGTGTTTCTATGCTGGCTATTTTCGTATTAAATATTAGGTAAGGGGACACACC
>JAQUXM010000028.1:9840-12092 GCA_028692415.1 Syntrophomonadaceae bacterium
GGTAAGGGGACACACCTCCTTTGGGAGGAATGTCCCCATTGCAGGGAATGTCATTCATAAGATGAAAGAGGTAGAGGCGAGAAAAGGATTCCTGGTGATTAAGCAGAATAATAGTATAGATTATGTTATTTGGAGGTATGAATTTGATAAGTTCCTGGAACTTGAGTAATGGTGCAACACTGGTAGTAGAGGAAATCCCTTATATAAAATCAGTAGCGATAGGTGTATATATTAAAGTCGGCTCAAGGCATGAAAAGGCTGATATTGGGGGAGCCAGCCATTTTATTGAACACATGCTTTTTAAAGGCACCCCCGGGCGAACAGCCCGGCAAATCGCCGAAGGCTTTGAAAAAATTGGCGGCCAGCTTAATGCTTTTACCTCCAAGGAGTACACCTGCCTGTATGCCCGGACCCTGGATGAAGATGTATATTTGGCCATGGATATTATTTTCGATATGCTTTTCAATTCCAGTTTTGCAGACAAAGACTTCAATACGGAAAAGGAAGTTATTGTTGAGGAAATAAATATTTATGAAGACACCCCCGATGATCTTATCCATGACGTTTTTTCACGCAGTCTCTGGAAAGGACATGCTATGGGATCTCCCATCCTGGGTACTTTGGATTCGGTCAGCAGCTTTAACCGTCAGGAGATCTGGGATTTTTATAAAGCCTGCTATGTGCCGTCCAACATGGTAATATCGGTCGCTGGAAATATTGATAGAGATAAGATTAAGGACAGCATAGAAAATCATTTGGAAGGTGAGCATCAGGGGGAAGTCAAGCTGCCCCGAGTTGAACCATCCGGCCTCGAACCTTTCGTAAGTATGGTGGAAAAAGACACCGAACAGGTGCAGCTATGTCTGGGTGTACCGGGAATATCATATTTCAGCCCGCAGCGCTATGCCCAAAACGTAATGAACAGTATTTTGGGCGGCGGCATGAGTTCGCGGCTTTTTCAAAGCATCCGTGAAGAACGGGGATTAGCCTATTCCGTTTATTCTTTTCCCTCCAATTACTCGGATACCGGTGCTTATGCGGTTTGTATAGGTACCGGTCCAGCCAAGGTTAACACTTTTTTTGAAGCTATGTACACAGAATTGGAAAAATTTATTAAGCAGGGAGTCAGTGATGAAGAAGTTGCCCGCACCCAGCAATTAATAAAATCCAGTATGTATTTGGGTCTGGAAAGCGTAATGAATCGGATGAGCAGACTGGGCAAGTCTTTGTTGATGTATGGCGAGTTAAGATCGGTGGATGATGTAATTGCCGAAATACTGGCGGTAAATGCAGAAATGGTTAAAGATTTTGCCGGGGATTTACTCAACCAGCCTAATTTCTCACTGGCAGCCATTGGTCCAGCCGCAGTTTTGACGGAGGTGGAAAAAGAATACCGCAAGTGGTGGGGTTAATATTTAATATTAGTTGGGAGAAAGGGTTGAAACAAATGAAGGTACTGGTTAAAAGGCTGCATTCTCTGGACTTGCCTTTGCCTCATTATATGACTCCGGGCTCATCCGGGGTTGATCTATATGCCGCGCTGGAGGAGGATATGCGCATTCCCGCCGGCCGGAGCGTCCTGGTCCCTACCGGGATTGCCATAGCCATGCCGGAGGGTTTTGAAGCACAGGTGCGGCCGCGCAGCGGGCTGGCCTTAAAACACGGGCTTACTCTCTTGAACACGCCGGGTACCATTGATGCGGATTACCGGGGTGAAATCAAGGTTATTGTTATAAATCTGGGGGACAAAGAGTATATTTTGAAAAAAGGCGAAAGGATTGCCCAGATGATTTTTGCCCGGGTGGAAAAAGCTGAACTGCTGGAAATAGACGAACTGGATGAAACATTGCGCGGGGCTGGGGGATTTGGGCACACTGGAGCCTGAGAGGAGGCTTAAATGGTGCGCATAAATGAACTGGTAGGCAAGGAAATTGTCAATATCTACGATGGTATGCGAATGGGGACGGTCGGCGAGTCTGATATGCTGGTAGATGAGGAAACCGGGCAGATAGTATCCATGATACTGCCCAACCGCTCCAATGCCCTGACCTTTTGGGCGGACCGGCAAAAAATGGTCATCCCCTGGGAGGCCATCAAGAAAATCGGCCGGGAGGTAATCGTAGTCGACATCGACAACACCCATATGCGATTGAAGAACAGTTCGCTTTAAGGGAATCAAGTACATAGGTTAGCAACCTTTATTGACAAGTTAGCCGCGCCATGCGCGGCTTTTTTCAAAAGATAAACGATTG
>JAQUXM010000028.1:12192-17535 GCA_028692415.1 Syntrophomonadaceae bacterium
GGATGCCCGCTAAGTCTGATAGGTACAAATGTAGCATAAACATTGGGTAAAATCCATTAATACAAGCTGTCATCACCAAGAGGAGGTATTTTGTCTTTAGCCGGTTTAATTTTGTTGACAATGTGACCAGGTAGTCATATAATGTTCTTAAATTATATGACTACCTGGTCATACTGTCAAAATACAAATTTGCGTTAGTCGAATAATTTTAATTGGGAGGTATATAAATGAAAATGAATAAAGCGAGTTTTTCCGCATTGATAATAGCTCACTGCCGAGCCTATCATGCGGTGCATGATGACCAAAAGATATTTGATGATTTCCTGGCCGGTCGTTTGCTTACCGAAGAGGAACGTGCATACTTTGACGGAACGCTTTATAGATCTGTAAAGGTACTCAAATATCTGAGCTCCGGAAAGGTTGTTCCTTCAATTCTAAAATTATTCCTTCCCCGGCGTGCTAAACAATCTTTTAAGGCTATTGCACCTGAAGAATTGAACAAAGTCTCGGACTTAAAGTCGGGTGTGGATTGCTATATGCACGCTACCGGAGGACCTGCATTAACAGTCAGCAGGAGCCGGTATACCGAAGACAGCCTGGTAAAGGCGGTTGGTGAAGGAGTAAAGCAGTATGTGATATTGGGAGCGGGGCTGGACACCTTTGTCTTCCGGCACCCAGAACTGATGGAGACGCTCCGGGTATTCGAGGTGGACCAACCGGCTACTCAGGATTTTAAGCGTCAACGCCTAACTGAACTGGGCTGGGAAATTCCCCAACATTTATATTTTGTTCCGGCAGATTTCACGCGCCAGAACATTGATAAGGAGCTTAAAGATTCATCGTATGACCCGAAAGCCTTGAGCTTTTTTAACTGGCTGGGGGTCACCTACTACCTGCCCCGTGAAACCGTATTGGATACCCTGCGCACAGTTGCAGGCATCGCACCCAAAGGCAGTACGGTTATTTTTGATTACCTCGATACCGATGTTTATGACCCTGCCAAAGTAGCTCCGCGGGGACAGTGGTTATTGTTTTCTCTGGTAGGTGCAAAAGGAAAATGCGCATTTGACCCTTCGATGTTGTCTCGCGACCTTGCCGCCATAGGACTGCGTCTTAAGGAGAATATAAGCCCTGCAGACATTGAAAAGCTCTACTTCCGGGGACACCCGAGCAACTACCATGCCCAGGAACATGCCCATTTTGCCTGTGCGGTGGTGGAATAACATAGGAGGAAAAATTATGCCCAAAGATACGTTTAATAATTTGAGCGAAGATAAAAAGAAGCGAATATTTGATGCGGCCGTAAAGGAGTTTTCCACCCGTCGTTTCAGCGACGCATCCATAAACCAGATCGTCAAGAACGCAGGTATACCCAAGGGCAGTTTTTATCAATATTTTACCGACAAAGAAGATGTCTACCTTTACATGATGGAAGAAATGTCAAGGGATATACATGAAATTATTGAACCCTTTAACCCCGATTCCAGCTTTTTGGAAACCACTGTACAAAGGGCCAAAGATACCCTTAAAGTAGGCAGAATAAAACCGGAGTATGCCAAGATAGGCGCATTGACGGTGATTGATAACAGCGAATTTATGTTGAAGCTCCTAAAGGCATCAGCCGGAAAGCACATCCAAATGATCGAGCGGGATAAACAGCGCGGCCTTATCAAGCCGGAAACCGATTCCGAAGTGGTCATAAAAATGATTCACATCTTCATTTTTAATGAATATTTGTACAGCGGGTTTGACGAAACCCGGTATTTAAAGAATGTGGAGGGTGCGGTTCAAATAATCAAACAAGGTATTGCCGTCCATCCGGATTAATTGAACATGTTGATTCATGGCAGGAACATGATGTTTAAGGAGCTTTTAATATGAGTTCATATGTGCTTGGTTTTGAGGAGATAGATAATACAAGACTTGCCATAGCCGGCGGCAAGGGCGCCAACCTGGGGGAGTTGTCCAGGATAGAGGGGATTAATGTACCCGAGGGCTTTTGTGTTACCACTGAAGCCTACAAAAGAATAACGGAGGATAATCAAGAACTTAATCAACTTCTTGATCAGTTGTCTCTTCTTCGACCGGGCGAACTGGAACAGATCAGCCGGCTCAGCGCCAAGATCCGCAGCGTCATTGAAGAGACCGCTATCCCTAAAGAAATCGAAGAGCAAATTATCTCATACATCACCTTACTGGGCGAAAAGAATGCCTACGCGGTGCGTTCCAGCGCCACCGCCGAGGATCTGCCTACCGCCTCCTTCGCCGGCCAGCAGGATACCTATCTCAATATCATCGGCAAAGATGCCATTCTCAAGCATATCAGCAGGTGCTGGGCTTCGCTGTTTACCGACCGTGCAGTAATCTACCGTATGCAAAACGGGTTTGATCATTGCAAGGTCTATCTGTCAGTGGTGGTACAGAGGATGGTTTTCCCGCAGGCGGCGGGGATTATGTTTACCGCTGACCCGGTCACATCCAACCGCAAAGTGCTGTCCATCGACGCCGGCTTCGGTCTGGGCGAAGCCCTGGTCTCCGGTCTGGTCAATCCTGATATCTACAAGGTACGGGAGGGCGTAATCGTCGATAGAAAGATATCCGCCAAAAAGATTGCCATCTATGCTTCGGAAAAAGGAGGCACCCAGCAGCGGGAGATCGAGCCCCAGCTGCAGAATAAGCAAACCCTGACCGACGAGCAGATTTTACAGCTTGAGGATCTGGGCAGAAGGATCGAATCCTGCTTTGGCTCACCCCAGGACATCGAATGGTGTCTTTATGAAGGTGAATTTAATATCGTTCAGAGCCGCCCCATCACCACCTTATACCCTGTACCGGAGGTAAACGATGGGAAAAACCGGGTATATGTATCCTTCGGCCATATCGAGATGATGACCGAGCCCATCAAACCATTGGGAATGTCCTTCTGCCAGCTTTTAATCGGTAAACCTAAACTACGCCAAGCCGGCGGAAGGTTATTTATTGATTATACTTATGATCTTGCCTCGCCGATAGGAAGAAAAATGGCATTGAAAATATTCGGCCAATTCGACCCTTTGATAAAAAACGCCATGCTAAGTTTATTTAAGCGAAAGCAATTTCTAAAGACTTTGCCACGGGGTAAAGGAGAACTCCGCATGGGGGGACAGGGACTTTCCCGGGCACTTCCCATTCAGATCCTAAAAATCTACCGCAAAAACGACTCCAGCCTTATCACAAATATCATTTCCCGCAACGAGGAGTTTATCGGGGATCTGCCGCAAAGGACCGCCAATGTATCTGGAGATGAACTATTTGATTTTATCTTACAGGACCATAAGCAAGCAATGGAAATCATGACTGAGCCTAAAGCCGTAGCAGTATGGATGGTCGGGATGCTGGCAGTAAAGTGGATCAATAAAAACATGGAGAAATGGCTGGGTGAAAAAGGTGCAGTCGATGTACTCTCTCAGTCGGTAGAGAACAACATTACATCTGAAATGGGGCTTGAGCTTTTGGATGTAGCCGATGCTGTCCGGAGTTATCCGGCAGTAATTGAATATTTTTATAATGCCAGTGATGAGACCTTTTTTGAGGACCTGGCAGGCTTGGAAGGCGGCAAAGCGGGCAGCCAGGCCATTCAGGCGTACCTCGAAAAATACGGCATGCGCTGTTCCGCTGAAATCGATATCACCAGGCCCCGCTGGAGCGAACAGCCGACCGCGTTGACTCCCATGATCCTTGGCAACATCAGGAATTTTGAGCCGGGCGCCCACCGGATTAAATTTGAGCAGGGACTTAAGGAAGCGAAGGAAAAGGAAAAGGATCTCTTAAGCCGCCTGGAGCAGTTGCCGGGCGGCAAGAGAAAGGCCAAAAAGACCAGGAAGATGATCAGTATTGTGCGCAATCTGATCGGCTACCGGGAATATCCCAAATACATGAATATCCAGCGTTTCTATATTTATAAGCAGGTATTGCTTAAAGAGGGTGAAAAGCTCATGCAAAAGGGAGTCATCCGGGACAAGGAAGACATCTATTACCTGACCTTTGAGGAACTTCGGGAAACGGTTAAAACCAAGCGCTTGGATTACGTCATTATAACCCGGCGAAAGGCGGAATACGAGTTTTATGAGAAGCTGACGCCGCCGCGCCTGATGACGTCCGAGGGCGAGAGCATAATGGGCGAATACGATACCGGCAGCATTCCTGAAGATGCATTAGCGGGTGTACCTGTTTCAACCGGCGTTATAGAGGGCCGGGCACGGGTCATTTTAAAACTGGAGGACGCCAATATAGAGGAGGGTGATATACTGGTCACCAAATTTACCGACCCTGGCTGGACACCGCTCTTTGTATCCGTCAAAGGCCTGGTGACGGAAGTGGGCGGGATGATGACGCACGGGTCTGTCATTGCCAGAGAATACGGTCTTCCCGCTGTGGTGGGGGTTGATGATGCCACCAAACTGATCAAAGACGGGCAGCGAATCCGGGTAAACGGAACGGAAGGGTATGTAGAAATCCTGGCCTAATGAGGATAAGCCCCGTTTTAAAGGCAGCATCTTGGATAACAGCGTTTTTAGCGTAACGGATTTGTCCGGGGTATGTTTTGACAAGCTGACTCTTTATTAGTTTTTCATGGAGAACTAATTGGTCTTGCCAGGATATTTTCCCAACTTGCAAGGTTTGCTGATCGGACTTTCACTGGCTACCAGGCCAGACCAGCCGTTAACCAAAAGAGCCCTGAAAAGGGCTCTTTTAGGCTAACTACTACGAAATCTTGTTACTGTTTCTCCATATTTTAAATTTGCCGGCCTCTTTGATCAGCTCATCCCGGAAATTCGGATGGGCCAGATTGATGAGACCTTCGGCACGTTCCCAGGTTGATTTGCCCTTCAAATTGAATTTGCCGTATTCGGTTATAATCGTGAAAGCGATGGAACGGGGGACCGTAACAATTGTCCCCGGCAGCAGTCCCGGCACGATCCGGGATTCCAGGGAACCGTCTTTTTTGGTCAAGGTAGAGGCAAGCGCCACATAACCCCGTCCACCCCTGGAATCAAAAGAGCCCAGGATAAAATCCAGTTGCCCGCCGGTTCCGGAGATGTTTCGGCCTACCGAGGCTTCCGAAGCCACCTGCCCGAAAAGGTCAACCTCGATAGCATTATTGATGCAAACCATATTGTCGATCCGGGCAATGAGATATGGATCATTGGTATAGTCTACCGGGTAAATAGCACAAGCCGGGTTGTGGTCCAGGAAATCATAGAGCTTTTTGGTGCCCATGGCAAAGGTATAAACCATCTTGCCGGGGTCGATGTTTTTATGTTTGCCGCTCAACTTGCCGGCTTCGTACATGTCCACAAAAGA
>JAQUXM010000028.1:17635-27044 GCA_028692415.1 Syntrophomonadaceae bacterium
CCGGGTTGTGGTCCAGGAAATCATAGAGCTTTTTGGTGCCCATGGCAAAGGTATAAACCATCTTGCCGGGGTCGATGTTTTTATGTTTGCCGCTCAACTTGCCGGCTTCGTACATGTCCACAAAAGAGTCAACCAGCATCTCGGTGTGCACGCCCAGATCTTTAAGATCGGATTCGGCAATCAAGGCTCCGACCACATTGGGCATACCCCCGATTCCCAACTGAATGCAATCGCCATCTTTCATATCTTCCAGGATCAGGCCCGCAATCTGTTTATCAACCGCGGTGGGGGCAATTTTCGGTAGGTTAACCAGAGGAGGATTATCCGGGCTTTCCACAATATAGTCAACATTCGAAATATGAATGGATTCCCCGTAACCACCCAGACAAACCGGAAGTGAACTGTTAACTTCGACTACTTTGATCCTGGCATTCCGGTTGACACAGCCACTCAGCGAGTTGGAGGTACTGATGTTGAAAAATCCGTTCTTGTCCATGGGAGTCACCGGTTGAAACGATATATCCAGCGGTATATATCCCCGGTCATAAATAGTGGGGCCTTCGTGATAGGTTACCGGAATATAATTGCATAAATCCGCTTCCTGAAGCTTGCGGGAAACTCCGGAAAAGTGCCAGTCATTCATGGTAAAGGTTTTTCTTTCGGGGTCCGCCTTGCAGACTTCGGGCAGCCAGGTCATGGTAACCAGACGGATTTTAACGTCTTCCAGTTCATCCTTGCGTTTGGCCAGGGCAGCGTCGCACGCTTTGGGCTGGCATACAAACTCGCCGAACTGAATCCAATCGCCCGATTTGACCAGCTTGGCCGCTTGCTCGGGAGAAATCAATTTTCTATTGTATTCTTGCATAAAAGTACCCGATTTATAAGTCATTCATTATAACCTCCCTTAATAAACTCTAATTTTTCTTGATATCAAACGATTTCACTTAATAGTTACCTTGTTGAAATCAGTTTTTATGACGGGGCAAAAAGATCTCCTTTAAGCGGCCAGGTTCCTAATAACAAACCAGACACCGGGTTCTAATCGCCCCGCCTCGTTGCAGCGGTGTGTTGCCCCCTACGGCGACCACTTATATTGATTCCCTTTGGGAATGATTAAAATTGTGTTGAAACTGCTCCGCAGTTTCTTTCGATGCTTAAAAAGTAGTACGCCACCTCCTTTCCCATCGTTAAAAATGACAAGCCAAAAAACGTTTGTGCTTTGTTAAAATGCAATAAGCATGCCAATTTGGGTTTGACAAAAACTGCCGATCGGCAATTTTCTTAAGCACATGGGAATAGGTACACTTGATAAAAAGTAAAATGAAACTTAGAATCTAATAAGGTTGTAAATATTAATGTATTAAATAACGAGGCGAAAAAATGTCTCCCGTTTCCTTAAGCGACCGGACTCCTGTTAACAAACCAGGCAGCGGATGCTAATCTCCCACCTCGTTGCAGCGGTGTGTTGCCCCCTACGGGGACACTTATATTGATTCCCTTTGGGAATGATTAAAATTGTGTTGAAACTGCTCCACAGTTTCTTCCGATACTCAAAAACAAATTACTTAAAATATAAGGAAGTGGAACCATGATCATCACCATCGATAAGCAACAGGTGTCAGCCAATCCGGGTGATACTATTTTGCAGACCGCGAAAAACGCCGGTATTCTTATTCCCAACCTTTGCCATCAACAGGATGCCTGCAACGCCAACGGCCGGTGCCGCCTCTGTATAGTGGAAGTTAAAACCACATCCGGCACACGCTTGGTGGAATCCTGCACTTATACGGTCAAGGAGGAGATTGAGGTAAGAACCTCATCTCCTCTCATTGAAGACATCAGACGAAGTATGATCAGTCTTCTGGTAGGCAAAGGGGATATACCGCCGGACAGTATTGCCAAGATTATTGGCGCCGCCCAGAACAGTGGCTACCAAAATATGCTCGGTTATATGGATTACGCCAATTTATTAGACGAGGAAAAAGAAACCGGGATAATCGATCAAGGATTGGTGCAAAATCCCCACCTGGCGTATATTATTGTCAACAAGGAAGGGTATATCCGCGCCATTAACCAGACCTACCTGGATATTATGGAGATAGAAATACAAGACGCACTGGGAAAACATATACTGGATGTGGTTCCCAATTCCCAGCTGCCGCAAATAATTAAAACGGGGCGAACGGATTGGGCGGAATTTTTCCCCATCAATGGTCATGATACCATTGTTAACCGGGTGCCCATAATGAAGGATGGGGAAGCCATCGGTGCCACTGGTTACAGTTTGTTTTTGGATATATCGGGAGCCAAGATTTTTATCAAAAAAATGCAAGAAAGGGAAAAAGAATTCAATGACTTCCTGCAGGGGCTGCTGGAAAATCCTTACCTGGCCTATGCCATTGTTGATCAGGAAGGCTACATAACTGCCATCAACCAAGCCTGTCTGGAAATACTGGACATTGAAAAAAAGGATGCCATGGGTAAATATGTTTTGGAAGTCCTGCCCAATTCTGAACTGCCCCAGATACTGAAGACAGGCCGAACGGACCGGGCCGAGTTTTTTCCCATTAACGGCCATGACACCATCGTCAACCGGACTCCCATAACCAAAGATGGAGAAATTATCGGAGCCATCGGCTATAGTCTTTTTCTTGATATGTCGGGAGCCAAGCTGCTTTCCAAAAAACTTCAGGAAATGGAAAAGCAATTGAAGCAGTATAAAGAAGAAATCAGGGAAATCTATAGCGCCAAATGGGATATAAGCGATTTAATCGGGGCCAGTCCATCTTTTGCGTGGGTCAGAACCGTGATCGAACGCCTTTCTTTTACCACTTCAACGGTCCTTATCACCGGCGAGAGCGGTACCGGCAAAGAACTAGTGGCCCAGGCCATCCATAATTCCAGCTACCGCAGATACGGTCCATTTATCCGTATTAATTGTGTGGGCTTCCCCGAGAACCTTCTGGAATCGGAATTATTTGGATACGAAGAAGGAGCCTTCACCGGGGCTAAAAAAGGGGGCAAACCGGGGAAATTCGAGCTGGCCAGCGGGGGCACCATTTTTTTGGATGAAATCGGAGATATGCCCCTTTCCATGCAAATTAAACTTTTGAATGTTTTACAGGAAAAGGTCACCGAACGGGTAGGAGGTACCAAGCCTATTCCCGTTGATGTAAGAGTAGTCGCCGCCACCAACCGGGATCTCGAAAAAATGGTTGCTGAAAATCAGTTTCGGGAAGACCTTTACTACCGGCTCAACGTAGTCAGGCTGGATATTCCTCCCCTGCGCAAGCGGATGGAGGATTTGCCATTATTAGTGGAAAACTTGATGGAACGAATTAACCATAAATTAGGGACCGATGTCTTTCGTATCTCCCCCCAGGCCCAGGAATTGCTCCAGAATCATAACTGGCCGGGTAATGTAAGGGAATTGGAAAATTTACTGGAAAGAGCCATCAATCTGGCCTTTATGAATCAAGAACGCTGCTTGAGCATGGTTCATTTTCCCTCGCTGCTCGAAACTTCCTTAATAGAAATAGCCCAGGCGCAAAATAAACCCAAAGGTCTTCCCGAAACCTTGCAAAACCTGGAGAAGGAGTTGATCGTTCAGGCTCTGTCCAAAACCGGGGGGAATAAAATGCAGGCCGCCAAAATATTGGGTATTCATGTTTCCGCCTTATACCGGAAACTTAGCAAATATGAAATTGATTAAAATACCGTTCCGTTTTCGACAATATAGTTATATTTACCCTCCGCTTTTGCAAAAGCCACTACCAATGGACTTTGTCGTGCCCAATTAGTTCGGGTTCCCGCCTTTGATCCCGGTTGCACCCATCGGTTCTGCAATGGTTTTTAGCACCGCATTCCTTATCGGGAATGCAAATTTTGGGGAAGCGTCTTTCCGGCCTCCCTTTTTGGCATTAATTTTGGGCAAAATGCAATAAACTTTGCTCCCGGTTAATATCATATGGAGCAGATCCTTGCCGTGACCTGCTCCATATTTATTATTAAACTAGAAATACAACTATTTAACCCGCCATAACCCTTCGAATTTGAAAGAATCTCATTAATCCACCCTCCGCTATGGCGAAAACGTAATTTATAAAGGCTTGTACCGCCTTTTTACTCCTTCTGTTTTTCTATATTAAGATCTAGCCCTTCGCTTTCGCTATGCTTACCGGCGTGGAATTATCAACTGGTATTCTAATAGACAGACAATTTTCACTCCTTTTTTCATCCATCATGATTCCCTGGCATATGTTTTGCAATTATAGAAAAGCAGAAGTCATTTAAAAAGCTATAAACAGGAGGTGTAAGTAAGGGAGTTACTAAACATGAAAGAAGCATGGCGAAAAATTAACCTTAGGAGGGTTGTAATTGATGAATATCAATAAAATTGGTTTATTGGGTGCCGGGACCATGGGTCAGGGCATTGCTTGGGCCTTGGCGGTTGCAGGAAAAGAAGTAGTTCTGTACGACATTAAAGAGGAATTCTGCGCCAAAGCTGTGGCTCAAATAGAAAAAAGTCTCACCAGAGCTGAGGAAAAAGGATCGGTTGCCGCCGGGACCAAGGAGGCAGTAGTAAGCAAAATCAAACCCACCGGGAACTTCGACGAACTGGCTGATGTTGACTTTATCGTAGAGTGCGTTTTTGAAAATATGGATGTAAAAAAGGAAGTCTACACCAAGCTGGATAAGTTGCTAAAACCGGAAGTTATTATTGCCACCAACACCTCATCCCTTTCCTTAACTGAAATTGCCGCTATTACCAAAAGGTCTGACAAGGTCATCGGCATGCATTTCTTCAACCCGGCCAATGTTATGAAACTGGTTGAGATCATTCCCGCCATTCAGACATCACAGGAGACTATCGACATAGTTACCGAATTGACCAAGGGGATCGGCAAAAAACCGGTTCAGGTCAAAGAAGGTCCCGGCTTCGTAGTAAACCGTATTCTTATTCCGGGTATAAATGAAGCCGCTTATATCCTTTACGAAGGACTGGCATCGGCAGCCGATATCGACACTGCCATGAAACTGGGAGCCGGCTGGCCTATGGGGCCGTTGGCTTTGGCCGACCTGGTGGGCGTGGATATTGCTCTCGCCGTTTGCAACACTCTCTTCAGCGAAACCGGGGATCCCAAGTATCGCCCCGCCCCGCCCCTCAGACAGTTGGTTCGGGCCGGCTGGTTGGGCATGAAGAGTAAAAAGGGGTTTTTTGACTACAGCAAATAACTTGGTTTGCACCGGACTTTCAGTGCGGGAATTCGCCGAAAAGAAGAGGGATTAAATATGGAATATAAAAACGTTATTTTGGAAAAAGAGGATAATCTGGCCATTCTGTATATCAATCGGCCCAAGGCACTGAATGCCCTGAATGTAGAGACCATACGCGAAATCGGCAGGGCAATTGACGAAGTCAAAGTGGATGACGCCATAAAAGCCTTGATCATTACCGGAGCGGGAGATAAAGCTTTTGTAGCCGGCGCAGACATCATCGGTTTTATGGGATTTTCAGCCGCCAAAGCACGCCAGGCCAGTGAAGAGGGAGAACTAACCTTTCGCAAAATCGATTTCCTGGAAAAACCGGTCATTGCAGCGGTCAAGGGTTTTGCTCTGGGGGGCGGCTGCGAGTTGGCCATGGCCTGCGATATCCGTCTGGCATCCGAAGATGCGGTTTTCGGCCAGCCGGAGGTGATCTTGGGGGTAATTCCCGGTTATGGCGGCACCCAAAGACTTCCTCGTTTAATAGGAGAAGGCCGGGCCAAGGAACTTACTTTTACCGGTGCCAACATCGATGCAGCCGAAGCTTACCGGATTGGACTGGTTAACCATGTCTACCCGGCGGCGGAATTGATGGACCAAGCCCGTAAACTTGCTAAAAAGATAATGAAAAACGCCCCCCTGGCCGTGGGATTTTCAAAAACCGCCATCGGACAGGGACTGCAGGGGGGCATCGACAGTGGCCTAAAGATTGAATCAGAATTTTTCGGACTTTGTATGAGTACGGAAGATATGAAAGAGGGCACCCAGGCTTTTGCGGAAAAGAGAAGGCCGCAATTTAAGGGTCAATAGGCAGTTATGTCTAAAAAACAGACCCCATCACGCCAAAACCATATGAAATAATATGCCATTTAAACGGCAAGCAAAAAACGTTTGATTATATAACTTGGCTAAAGCCATTACGCAAAAAAGGAGGACTACGTATAATGACAAACAACTTTAACGAGGTGGTAATGGTCTCCGCCTGCAGAACCCCCATTGGTGATTATGGTGGATCACTGAAATCCATGCGGGCTAATGACCTCTCCAAAATAGCCGCTGCTGAAGCTGTCAAGCGGGCGGGGATTCAGCCCTCCCAGATAGACGAACTGGTAATGGGCATGGGCCTGATGCAGGGCAACGGCTCGCTGCCCTCCCGCATCGTGGCCATGGGAATCGGCATGGAACATAGCTCGGGCGCCTGTACGGTGCAGCAGAACTGTGCCTCCGCTATGCGGGCTACCGATATCGCTACCGCCAATCTGATGCTGGGCCGGACTGAGATCGCTCTGGTAGTGGGAACCGAAAGTATGAGCAATGTTCCTTATCTGGTGCAGAACGCCCGCTGGGGCTATCGCATGGGTGATGGCAAAATCCAGGATGCCATGCTTTCCGATGGTCTGGTTTGCTCACTGGCCGGTAGTCACATGGGTGGAACCGCTGATAATATCGCCAGAAAGTATAACATCAGCCGAGAGGAGGCTGACACAGTGGCTTTAATCAGCCATACCCGGGCAACCAGGGCTACTGATGAAGGCCGCTTCAAACGCGAGATTATTCCGGTAGAAATCCCCGGCAAAAAAGGGAAAGTCACCATTTTCGATACCGACGAACATCCCATTCGCGGAGCCAGCATGGAAGCCATGGGCAAGCTGTCCCCCGCCTTTGGCAAGGATGGCGTCACCACCGCCGCCAATGCCTCGGGCCTCAATGACGCCTCGGCGGCCGCTGTTTTTATGACCAGAAAGAAAGCAGACGAACTGGGAATTAAGCCGATAATGAAGCTGATAAATATATGCACGGCGGGTGTAGATCCCTATTACATGGGTTTAGGCCCGGCAGTGGCCATTCCCAAGTGCCTGCAACAAGCGGGAATGAAATATGAAGATGTTGATTACTGGGAGATCAATGAAGCCTTCGCCGCGCAGGTCTTAGGTGTGAAGCAGTTGTTGAAAGAGGAACAGGGGATTGACATGGACATGGGCACCGTGGAAAAGGACGGCAACATCAATAACAACGGATCAGGGATTGCCCTGGGTCACCCGGTAGGATGTACGGGACTGCGTATCATTGTCAGCCTTTATTATGAAATGGAAAGAATCGGAGCCGTTGTCGGCGGCGCCTCCCTGTGCGTGGGCGGCGGACCCGCCATGGCTTCTCTTTGGAGCAGAGAGATTTAACCGTTAAGATTTGAAAGGACCCCCTTATATTATTTCTAACTATATTTATGCAGCTTGAGAGATGGGCCATTCATCTCTCAAGAGGCACCCTTTTTGTCATTGTTATCGAAATCCCTTTGTTGATGAACTATGGAAAAGGGAGCTTTCGTGTGAAAGGAGATACAATATGTCAGCCAATTTTGCCTATCAGAATACCCGAGATTTTGAGTTTATCCTCCAGGAATGGTTGCCTACCGATGAAATATTCAACTATCCCAAGTTTGCCGATTATTATTCCAAAGAAGATATTAAATCAGTTCTTACTCCCATTCTGAAAATGTGCAAAGAGGTTGTAGAGGCAACCAATGAAGATTGCGACAGTCACCCGGTCAAAATGGAAAATGGAAAGGTGACCTTGCCGCCCAGTGTGGGACCACTTTTTAAGCAATTACAGTCCGAAGGGTGGGGAACCAGCAATATCGACGAATCGGAAGACGCCATGGTTCTGCCCCATATTCTACACTCCATGGTCTGGGAAATGCTGCAGGCTGCCAACCCTACCTTTGCTCCCTATATCGTTTTGACCAGCGGTGCTGCCGGGCTTATTCAAAGCTTTGGCTCGGAAGAAGTCAAAGCCCTGTTCCTGCCCAAGATGATGGACGGAACCTGGGCGGGCAGCATGTGCCTGACGGAGGCTACCGCCGGGTCGGATGTGGGCGACATCCTTTCCAAAGCATATCCTACTGAAGAACCCGGTATTTTTAAGATAAAAGGCAGCAAAATATTTATTACCGGCGGAGACAACGACTTTACCGACAATATCATCCACCTCTACCTGGCCCGGGTGGAGGGAGCCCGGACGGGCACCGGAGGCATTTCTCTCTTTGTCGTACCCAAGTACTGGGTTAATGAAGACGGCAGCCTGGAAGACAATGATGTTATTACCACGGCCGTAGAACACAAGCTGGGGCAGCACGGCTCCTGCACTGCCGCCCTGGCCATGGGGGAAGAAAATAATTGCCGCGGCTGGCTCTTGGGGAAAAACCCGCTGGAAAATGAGGGTATTGGCGAAGGCATGGCCCAGATGTTCCAGATGATGAACATGGCGCGGATGGAAACCGGTCATATGGCCCTTTCCTGCCTGGCCAACGCTTATTATAACGCCCGTGATTATTGCAAGGAAAGGATTCAGGGACGGCTTATGACCAATCCCAAGGCCGGCCGCACCAGCATTATTAACCATGAAGACATCCGAAGGGCTCTTTTGCTGGGGAAATCCCACGTGGAAGCCATACGGGCCATGCTGTACAAGACCTACTTTGCCTTTGATGTTCGTCATCATGATAAAGACCCGGAAAAGGTGGCCCAAGCCAACGCGCTGATCGAAGTCACCACACCCTTATGCAAGGCTTATCCTACCGATGAAGCCTGGTGGCTGATCGGCGAGGCAATTCAAACCTATGGCGGCTACGGTTATTGTGAAGAGTATCCGGTAGCCCAAATCGCCCGGGATGTTAAAATTTATTCGATCTGGGAAGGAACCAATTTCATTCAATCCATGGATCTGGTCGGCCGCAAAATGACCATGAAGAAGGGTGCGGTATTTGCCCAGTTTATGAAAGACATCCAAGAATTTTATGAAAGCAACAAGGATGCTGAGGGGTTTGGCAAGGAATTTACCAGCCTGGGGAAAGCCCTGACCGCTTTTGGCAAGATTCAAAAAGCCATGACGGAATTTACCGGAAATAAAGCCTTCAGTATGATTCCGCTATACTCCCGCCGCATCCTAACCGCCCTTTCTCAGCTTTACAGCGGCAGTCTGCTTCTTGATCAGGCCCTCCTGGCTGACAGGAAAGCTCGGGAAGTGGGAGCGGAACATTTTGATTACAAGTTCTATACCGGCAAAGTGGAAACAGCCCGTTTCTATCTGCGTAATGTAGTTCCCAATGTATGCACCGCCGCCGATATCATCAGCGACGGAGATACCT
>JAQUXM010000148.1 GCA_028692415.1 Syntrophomonadaceae bacterium
CCAAATATAAACTCTCTAAGTTCCTGTCTTTCCGGCGGAGATATTTCCCCATCACATGCAGATACGGAAATACCAACTGCAAATATGGCATACAAAAGGTCTTCCAATTCCTTATGTTCGATAAATCGTTCAGCAGCTCTTTTTAGCTTGATTTTTTGCTCTTCAATTTCCCAATATGCTTCTTCCTTACCACATTCTTTACCTTGATTATACGCCTGCAATTTTTTGTCTTTCTCCAGCGAATCAGCGATAACTCCTGCGGTCCCCCCGACAGTACCTGCTATTGCCGCGCCAGCAAGAGAAATGGCACCTACTGGCCCCGCTATTGGCAGACATGCTACAGTTACTACCCCCAAAGCTGCTCCTCCCAGTGCTTTCAAAACCTTTCCCATTTTTCTTCCTCCAATCCAATAATTGTTTTTATCGTTTCAGAGCAAGCCAACATAACAAAGGTCAGATCAATTAGAAATTCAGCCTACTCCAAACTCTTTTTACTTATGTACATTCGATTCATTTCTTTAATTGTTTTTGCCATTTCCTCCCTGAGATCCATAGGGTATAAGACTTCAATGTTCTGCGCCTGGCTAAGTAGCCACATCTTTATGCCCCGGCCAAATACTTCAGCTTTTACAACTACCCCCTTTTCATCCTTTTCAATTACTTCGGCAGTAGGAAGGCGGTCTAGCACAGCTTCAAGAGACTCGCCCCAAAAACGGAACCGTATGGTCATGAATTCGCCTGCTTGCATAAATTGAATACGCTTTCGCAACTCCCCCTCCTTAAATTTAACGCTGCCTGGATCAACAAAATGATCCTTTTTTAGCTTATAATTTATAACTCTGTCTAAACGATAAATGGCTGGATATTCATGTTTGCTGCCTTTTATATACGCCACCATATAAAAGTAGAACTCCGAAAAAATAAGCCCTACTGGCATAATGGTTGATTTTTTGACTTTCCCATCAGATACTCGCTCATATTCAATATCAACCTGAGAATTTCTTCTAATGGCATCCGATAACTCCCAAATGATTTGGAATAACTCCTTATTATGTTTTAGCGGCAGATAAAGATTTTTTTCGTTTTCTACAACCTTCTTAATATACTCGTGCTGGTCTTGAGATCCTAATAAAATTAGTTTATCTACCAAAACATTCATTTCTGCTTTTGGAAAAGCTCTTGATTCCAATAGTACCTTTATCAAGGCTAGAATTTCTGCATTTGTTAACCATACTTTTTGTTCGTCATGTCGGAGAACATAACCCATTAACTTGCGGTCAAAAACCAATCCCCCACCCGGCTCTTTTTCTATAATTATTCTCAATTGTTCAATGTCTCTTTGAATTGTTTTCTCCGAAACGCTGAATTTTTGGGCTAATGCAGTCCTTTTTACAACAATCCCATTTAATAGCATTCTGTATATTACTAAGATCCGCTCAGCTTTTGATTCATCCATTCCTTGACAGTACTCCTTCCGCATATCTATCGGCCTAGACCTCTTTGCTTCCTCCATCTCTCTATACCATAAACCGATATTTTCTGAATTCGCAGCCATTATTGTTTTTTCCTTCCTGTACAGCAATGGATTTTCATTTATTCCAAAAGCATTGTTTTAGCAAAACCTTTTCTTTTTCCCAGACTAACACATGCACAAGGACATAAATCGTCCATGTTCCAAATTAGTCCATAGGTTTGAGCCGATAAAAAATGTTTCCTAAATGGACATTTTATGTCCATGCCATGCTGCCATACTAGAATGAGATTTTTATAAGGAGGTGTTAACAACTAGAAATAGTAGTGCATAACAAGTATGCAAATCATTAGGCAAGTCATCTATGTTTCAAGATTATAAATTTAGGAGGGATCTTTTTGAAAAAGCATAGCCATGTCCGTTTACTTATTACCCTGTTGTGTTTCGTTTTACTCAGCTTTGCAAAGATTGGCCCCGCTAGTGCGGCAGATATCAATGTCATAGTTGACGGTAATTTAGTCAGTTTTTCAGATCAGAAACCAATTATTGATCAGAATGGTCGCACGCTTGTTCCTGTAAGGTTTCCAGCCGAGAACATGAATGCGTCAGTCGAGTGGGTGAACGCCACTAATCAAGTAAAGATAATCAATAGAAACCATTCTTTCTTGCCTGACTCTGAAATCGTGTTAACCGTTGGTCAAAAAGAAATATTCGTAAACGGTACGAGTCAAGTAATGGATACCACCCCAGCTATCCTAGGGGGCAGAACCATGGTTCCCATACGATTTATAAGCGAATATATGGGGGCAGTATCTAAATGGGACAACACAAGTAACACCGTTTATATTTTTACAAAAGGCCAAAGTGAGAGAGAAATGGAAAATATAATATCAACTTCTTCCGGAGATTTATCTGCGAAACCTGACTCCACTAACATTGGCACTTCCTATGCCTCCTATTTCAAATCTCTAATCCCCCAGGTTACGGGTGGCCTTGTTCAGGTTCCGACTGCTTCTTACGATCTTCTGGTAGCAAATGAGGATTTGTTTTTCAGTAAAAATAGATCCAGATTCTCTCTCCTAGACAAAGCATTATGGGTATCGGGGGGTGATATTGATAAAAATGTATCGAAATATAACGCCACAATTATCCAATTAGAATCCCTAACTATTGATCAAAACAAAGAAACCTCTTTACCTGATGGAAATACCCTTACCACCCTGATAGGACATACCGGAGGTCGAATTGATGCAATCACCAATATCTGGCGTGATGCAACCTACTTTCAAATATTTCATATAGGAACTACCGGAATGAACAAAGGAGCTGATGCTACGGTAATTGGTGTTCCCGTGGGTGAATCTACGCTTTTGTTTACCAATGCTCTGGGTAACCAATATACAATGCCCTCGTATGTTATAATTTCGGGCAACGTATACGGAAAGCTTGCTGCATACCTAGACCAAATAGAAAAAGGTAAAAACGCGCCGATAAAATTCACCCCAGAATATCAGGAGTATTTGGATGAAATTGAAGAAAGAAATAAAAACATAACGAAGGGATCAACTTTTACTCAGGAAGAATGGGACAAAATAGTTCATAAAAAATAAGCATCCATTCTTCTCTAAGAGATCCTGTGTTTTATGAGTAACTCCTTGTACCCTGCCTTAGCATCGGCTATTCCTGCCTATTTCGGCTACTCCAGGGCTACTCCCACCCTCCCATTTTTAAAAAATATGAAAAGGGGTTTCAGATCAGAATCTGAAACCCCTTGGTAATTCATTAATGGCGGAGAGAGGGGGATTCGAACCCCCGAGACAGTTTTAAGCCGTCTACTCGATTTCCAGTCGAGCGCCTTCAGCCGAGCTCAGCCATCTCTCCACTAAATATGCTTGGCCCATGCTTAAGGTTTTAACCCCTAAAGCATTCACCATTTTGACACTATGACATTATACATTGATTTTTGTTTCCCCGCAAGTATCTTAACCCTGCCTTGATGTGGCAGGGTTTCCTTTAAGCATCGGAAGACACTGCGGAGCAGTTTCTTCCGCACCGCTGCAACGAGGCGGGGGATTAGAACCCACCACCACTTGTCTTGTTAATAGGAACCCGGCCGCTTAGCAGGGGAATCTGTTCGCATCGTTATATTTTATTCGTCGGCAACTTGGTCAAGGTATTCAATAAGCTTTTCTTTTAACATCGCCAGCGGAAAGGCTTTCTCTTCTATATTGCTGATGGGGCGGCCGTACAGGTACATCTTGTCCTGATAGCGGTCGGCCTTGCGGGTCCCTTGGGGAAGTTCCTGCATATCCTTCATCCAGCCCGCGGCCAGCGACCGGGGGGTGTGGAAGACAAAACGGTAATCTCCGACTTTTAGATAGAATTCAACCAGGGAATAATACTCACGCTCCAGAATCTGAACATCGCATTTGGGACAATAGGATTCATTTTGAATATATTTGTTATATGACATCCCGGCCGCACGTGAGGCCTCCTTGCAATCCTCACAAAGCCAAATCCTTTGGCGGTCCGGCCCCAGCAGGTAGCTGGCCTTCAAAACCCCGCGATGCTCCTGGTACATTTTTTTTAACACCCTGCTTTTAAGGCTATATAAATCTTTGCTTGATTCAGGGTAGGTTTTGGCATAATGATTTAAATGGAATAGATAGAAGCAGGTTTTTAGAATCTCAGACTCCGGGTAATGCTCCACATCTTCCATAAAACGATCATGATAATTAAACGCTTTTAACAGCTTTTTAAATTCCATTGGATTTCTTATTTTTGCCGGCCCTTTTTTGGCTCTAATCTCTGCCAGCAGCGAAGGAATATCCAGGCGCTCCAGTTCGCTTTCAGAAAAAAGCAAAGCTACCCCTCTTTTTTCGTGGCGCAAGACCTGGGCTACGTTTAAGTATCCGTAAGTTAGCAGGTCATTAACCTGGCGATTGCTGATTTTATATTTGGCTGCCACTTCACTGCTGGTCAACACCGGGCAACCTCCTTCGCAAAGTAATGCTATTAAAATTCGGTTTAATTATCTTGCCCCGCATCCTTTAATCACATAACTTGTGTACTATTGGCGGGGAAGGTTAGAATATTATTAGTCAAGTTCCGCAGTTAACAGATACAGCGTCACAATCTGTACCTGTCATGGCGAGCGTAGCGCGGCAATCTGAACAGTCTTTTTGTATTGTACCCTCTTCAAGAACAAGCTTGCCGCGCTACGTTCGCAATTAGTCATGCAGCAAAGCTGCACCACGATAAACGAATCCTTATATAAGTTATACTATAAGTATGGCACGAGTTCGATTGTCATTGTTCCTTGAGGTCGACTCGCAATTTGAGATTACTCCTGCTGCAGCACCACGTTTTGTCCCTAAAGGACGTATAGCAATGACAGGCACTGGCGCTTTGCTGGTAATGACATTCATAGATAGTGCCGTTCTTTTGTCAACTACTAACTTTGAGTTAATATAAATCACGTAACAAAGCTTTTCAGCACAACCACCTCTATTTTACGTTAAACGGAAAGGATGAACAATTTGCCGGACTGGGTATGGAATAAAACTGACGGCATTCAGTATATAACAATCCCCGATTGGGCTGAACAAGGGGTAAATATTGCCTTTACCGCCCGGCTGGGCGGCAGCAGTTCCGCTCCCTATGATTCCTTGAACCTGGGCTTGCATGTTGATGATCAGGAAAACTTGGTTATTAAAAACCGCCACTCGGTCCTGCAGCTTTTTCCCAGCGATTTAATGCACTTGGTGTGCTGCCAGCAAGTACACTCGGCCAATGTCACCCTGGTTGATCAGAGTATGGCCGGCCGGGGAGCCGGTGATTTGGATTCGGCACTGCCAAATTGCGATGCGATGGTCTGCAATTCCCCCGGTTTGGTTTTGTCCACTTTTTATGCCGACTGCTTTCCCGTTTTCTTTTTTGACCCGCGGCAAAGAACGGTAGCCGTGGCCCACAGCGGGTGGAAGGGCACCATGGGGAAAATCGCCAGGGCCACCCTGGAAACAATGCAGCAAGCCTGCGGGAGTTGCCCGGAAACGGTTGAGGTCCTTATCGGGCCGGGGATAGAAGCCTGTTGCTTTAATATTCAGGCTGATCT
>JAQUXM010000149.1 GCA_028692415.1 Syntrophomonadaceae bacterium
CGGACACCATCGAGATATTTGCAGGGGTACGAAACTGCAAAACCTTGGGCAGTCCCATTAGTTTCCTGGTTCGCAACAACGATTATGAGAATTGGAAGGAAATTATGGGAGCGGGTGAATGCAGCAAGATTGAGCAGCGGGCGGTTCATCGGCCCCGTCCCGGGCATGCCGATCTACCGGGTGCAATGAAGTATGACCATAGCGATATGCGCAACGTTCTGGAGCGCGCCAGTGCTCGCGAAACTGCCTGTCGGGTAGCAGCCGGGGCATTTTTTAAGAAATTATTAACGGAGTTAAACATATATATTTATAGTCAGGTGGTTTCCATTGGGCAAGTATCTTCTAGCACCTGGAAGGTTAACCGGGAGAATTTGTCCGAATTTTATAAGCGGATCGAGCTTTCTCCCTTACGCTGTATTGACCAGCCGAGTGAAGAAGCAATGAAAGCGGCCATAGATCAAGCTCGGGAAAATGGCGAATCAACCGGGGGAAGTTTTGAAGTGGGAGCAATCGGAGTACCTCCTGGTCTGGGAAGTCATGTCAATTGGGATGGGCGTCTTGATTCCCAGCTTGCTGCATTATTAATGAGCATTCCGGCTATTAAAGCCGTTGAAATCGGGGAAGGAGTAGATAATGCCCGCAAACCAGGATCAATGGTCCATGATGAAATACTTTATGAGGAGCAACAGGGCATTTATCGCCTGAGCAACCGGGCTGGCGGAATTGAAGGTGGTATGAGCAACGGGGAAACCATTTGGGCACGGGCTTATATGAAACCCATACCCACGCTTTACAAACCGCTGCTAAGCGTAAATACCAGTTTGTGGTGTGAGGAAAAGGCTGACATAGAACGTTCGGATATTTGTGCGGTTCCCGCCGCGGCAGTGGTTGGGGAAGCCATGCTGGCTTATGGCCTGGCTCTGGCGGTAACGCAAAAGTTTGGTGGTGACAGTATCGATCAGCTTAAAGAATCCTTTGACGTTTATCGGGATTATTTAAGAAAGGTATGGAAATGGACAAAAATATAGTATTAATAGGTTTCATGGGGACGGGGAAAAGTTCAGTAGGTCTAAAGCTGGCTGAAAAGCTGAAAATGAAGTTCGTAGACATGGACCGGGAAATCGAAAAAGTGACTGGAATGTCAGTCAGCCAACTGTTTCGCAAGTACGGAGAAATAAGGTTCCGTTCGGAAGAAAGGTTGATGGCCCAAAAGTTGGGGCAGCAGAGCAACCTGGTTATTGCCACCGGTGGAGGGGTAGTATTGGAGGATGAAAATATCCAGTTGCTTCGGGAAAATGGTATTATGATCTGTCTCGAAGCCAGCCCGGCAGATATTCTGGCTCGAGTAAGCCGCAAAAAAGGAAGTAGACCACTCCTTAAAAGAGATATAAAGATAGAAGACATTGAAAATATGTTGCAGGCTCGTGAACACCTGTATTCCTGTACCACACACCGGGTTAACACCAGCGACAAGGATCTTTATACCGTAGTGAGTGATATTCAGAAGATAATCAAGCAGCTTGAAAGCAAGTAGATAAAAAGAGGGTGAAGCAGGTGACAAAACTTCCAGTAAAGCTGGGAGAACGATCCTATGAAATCTTTATTGGCTCCGGCAATCTAAAACAAGCCGGTATTTTAGTGCGCAGCCTCAGTCAGGCTGCGAAGCTTGTCCTCGTCAGCAATCCTACCGTATTCCCACTCTATGGACCCCAACTGGTCGAGGTACTTCAAGCCAACGGCTTTACGGTCAACGTAGCTTTAATGCCTGATGGGGAAGCATACAAAAATATGGAGGAAGCCCTGAAGATTCTGGATCAGGCAGTAGATGCAGGTTTGGAACGCAGCAGCCTGCTGCTTGCACTGGGAGGAGGAGTAGTAGGCGACCTGGCCGGATTTGTAGCGTCCGTCTACCAAAGAGGGATTGAATTTATTCAGATACCTACCACATTACTTGCCCAGGTCGACAGCAGTGTCGGGGGAAAGGTTGCGGTTAACCATCCTCGCGGGAAAAATTTCATCGGGTCTTTTCACCAACCCCGGATGGTCATCATCGACAGCCATACCCTGGATACCCTGGAGGACCGTGAGTATTATGCGGGATTGGGTGAGGTGGTTAAATATGGGGTTATTTATGACGAGCAATTTTTTGCTTATATGGAAAGCAATGCGAGTGCTATTCGCAATAGAGATAAAAGTTGTATTGAAAGCTTGATTTACCGCTGCTGTGAAATAAAAGCGGCCATCGTTGAACAGGATGAACGGGAGTTAGGGATCAGAGCTATATTGAACCTGGGTCATACCTTTGGTCATTCCCTGGAAAAACTGGGCTCCTACCAGTTGTACAAGCATGGTGAGGCAGTTGCCGCGGGCACTATAATGGCCTCCTGCCTGGCTATGGCACTGGACCTGATTGATAACCGCGACTTATTGCGTTTGCTTGACTTGTACAAGCAATTGGGTATTTTCCCACCGCGTCTGGCCTTTTCCGCCGAGGATATTATTGCAGGAATGCTGAATGACAAGAAAACTCTGAATAATCGCCTGCATTTAGTGTTGCCCAACGGGATTGGAAGCTGTGTTATCAGGGACGATATTGAACAGAAGCAATTAATTACAGCCATAGAGCGGAGTCGGCACTTGGAGCTTGAATTTACGAAATAAATAATACAATTATGTTAATAAAGGGGGGTGTCATCAGGTGAATGCTAATTTGCAGAAGGCAATACAAATGGCTATTGATGAGGAATTCAAATCAAACGCCAATTATAAACAACTGGCTAAAGATGCGGAGGATCAGGAAACCAGGCTGCTTTTTGAGCAGTTGGCCGGCGAAGAGGCCATGCATGCCAAAAAACTTTCGGAAAGATTGAAAAACCTGAAAATGATGGGATAGGCATTTATAACTATGCCTTAATGACTGGCGGTCCCTGAAAAAATGATACTGGCCGCCAGTATAATGACGAAGATGATGGACAAGGACAGACCGGCCAGCATCAGATACTTTTTAACATGGTGGTCACCCTGCAAATATTCAGCCAAAAGGTGAGTGCAATAGACCGTATTGCCGGAGAAAAGCAAAACCACCAGAAATTGAAATCCGCTGGGTATGGCTACAAAGGCAGCGTGAGCCAGATGCGACCAGAGGGTGTGGCTATAATAAGCCAGAACGATGAACTCAATCAATCCGGCGGCATATTGAAAAATCAAGCTTTGTTTTTGCATCGTAATATTCAGTTCCATGAGCGCCCGTATTTCCTCCTGAGTGGCTATATTGGAACGGGCATTCATAATCTCTATCTTGCTGCGGACTACTTCAATTGCAGCCTGGTGGTTTTCCCGTGAGATTTTTAGTTCATTGCCCAATGCTTGCAATTCATTTAAACGATTTTGATACGGGGACATAATATCCTCTTGCAGTTCAGCACTGATCTTTAATCCTTTTTCGGATTTAAGCTGTTTGTTAAAAGCATCTATCATGGTACTAACGCGGTTGGTACCGCTCAGAACAGTCCCATAATCCCCTGCCAGCTTGCCATAAGCTATGGATAATTCCTCAATTTTCACCTCTAATTCCTGAGCTTCACTACGGCTCCCTTTTTCGCTTACCAGGTGGGAATGAAGAATCCCGGAAAGCTCACTGTCCAAGTGATCCTTTTCCTTGGTGATAGTATTTTTTTGATCCCTTAAAAAGCTGTTAACTGCCTTGAGTCTTAGCAAAGCTGCCTCTATTAGAGGAAGACCGCGAAGCAGAAAAGCCTGGTTGAGTTTATTCGCGGTTTTTAAGCCGCAACAATAAAAGGCCTGGTCATTAGGCCAAAGCCGTCCCAATCTACCCAGGTTACCCTGATCAATATCCATTAGCAAAGCTTCTTTATAAGGAACGACCTTCTGCGCACTCTCCAGCAGTTTATCCCAATCCTCAGCAATACCGGCCAAAATACTTATTTTAGCGATGAGCTCCTCGCATTGAAGTCCGGCTTTTTCCTCCCAATTTTCCAGGGTATTTATATATGAAGGCCAATCCATACTGGTTTGGCGCAGATTTACTACTAGAATATTAAGATTTTCAAGTTTGTGCTCAGCGTATACTCCCCGAGAATCATCGCTTAAAGCCTGGGGAGAATAGTCGCGTTGCGATGCCACATTATTATTTTTTAATTCGGTAATCAGACTGTTTATCTTGTCGCGCTCATCTTCCAAATAATAATAATAACGCATAAGCGATAGCATTGCTGACAACGCTCCTTCCAAAGCACGATATACTGCATAAACAATTGAGCTAAACCTTGGTTAACAAGTCCTTGATTTCAAAGGCTATTTGGTGTGCGGCTAACTCATCCAAATCCAGCAGTTTTATAACCGATAGCGAATATGGCGGTGAAGGTAAATCAGTGGGAGTATCGTTGACCAGGGATATGGTCAAGGCATTGGAAAAACAAAGCAGGGCAGCAAGTTTGGGATTTAAGACTGCTTGCTCGGGCGTATGATGAAATGCTATGGATTCAACCAATTCGGCGGGCAGATTCCAGCGCTCTACTACCCGGGAACCAGCTAATGCATGATTAAAACCTAGAACCTTGGTTTCGGCGTCATAAAAGGAAATGTTATTTTGGGAAGCAGTGCTAAGTACCTCGGCGTACAAATCACGCATCGGGGCATCCAGTATAATTTTACCGATGTCATGCAGCAGAGCTGCTGTATAGGCCACTTCGCAGTCAACATCGGGACAGTTTTGCATTGCAATAAGCCGGGCCGCTGCCGCAGTATCCTGGGAGTGCTTCCATAGGTATCCCTTATTGAGGCCATAGCCTTTTAGCTCACGGTTGAGCAGGTCATTAACCGATGCAGCCATGACAATACTGCGAACCGTCTTAAAACCAAGACAGATTACGGCATCGGTGACAGTGGAAATATGCCGGGAAAAGCCGTAGTAAGCTGAATTGGCCATGCGTAGAACCTTGGCTACCAGTCCCTGGTCCTGACTCAGTACTTCATTAATATCCCGTGCTGTAACATGGGGATTATCGGTTAATTGCATAATTTTTACCACTAAATGCGGTAACGAAGGTAAATCATTAACGGTCTTAATAATTGAATCCAAGTCTAATGCTTTCACCTAAACACTCCTAAGCTATCTAGCCATTAACTCTATTTTCTTATTATAATTAATAATAACGCGTATTAAATGGATGGTAAAATAATAAGGTCAAATTTAAATATCTGGAGATTAATAATCCTACTATTCATTATAATACTGTTTTTACTGAGTACAATGGAAAATCAGGAAATAATAATATGACTTGAGACCTGCATTTACAATCAATTTACAAAATATATTAATATACCATAAATATAGTAACATGTATAAATAATAGTAGTCTACTATAGAAGAATGTTGTAGAATGTAGCAAAAAAGAAGGAACTATTCGGGAGGCCATGCCGTGTTACCAAGGAAAATGATAGGGGAAGTATTATTCGATCTGGGTTTGATTAATGGGGA
>JAQUXM010000150.1 GCA_028692415.1 Syntrophomonadaceae bacterium
GAAGATACACCGTATATGGACTTGACAACTCTGCTGCTTGATATCGGCCAGGAGCCGGGAATCATAACCTTCAGCTCCAGGGAAAGCGGCATCCTCTGCGGTACAGAAGAAGCTGCCCGGATTCTGCAAAAGCTCGGAGCCAAACCAGGCCTCTTGCTCCCCAGCGGGACCAGGCTAAGCCCTGGCCAGATATTTCTGCAGGCGGAAGGCAGTGCTGCAGCTCTGCATATCGCTTGGAAGGTCTGTCTTAACATACTGGAATACTGCAGCGGGATTGCCAGCCGGACTCGAACTCTGTTGGATCAAGCTCGTACGGTTAATGATCATATCAATATTCTCTCCACCCGTAAAGTATTTCCCGGCACCAAAGAGCTGGCTATCAAGGCTGTGCTGGCCGGGGGCGGCTTGCCGCATCGCCTGGGTCTTTCGGAAACGGTTCTGTTATTTCGCCAGCACATCAATTTCATTTCCGGTATGGAAGAACTGGCTGCAAGGATTCCTCAACTCAAGCAACAAGCCTGCGAAAAAAAGATAATCGTTGAAGTCGAAAACCTGGAGGATGCTTTATTACTAGCAAAGGCAGGTGTTGAGGGTTTGCAGTTTGACAAGGTTGCACCCGAACAGCTAAAACACTATGTTCAGGAGATTAAAAAACTCCGTCCCGATTTGCTGCTGATTGGAGCCGGCGGAATCAAGGAATCCAATGTCATCGAATATGCTGCCACCGGTGTTAATGGTATCGTAACGACTTCCATGTATTTTGGCCGTCCTCTGGATATCGCGGTTAAAATGGAACCAGCCAAAAAAGATCTTAAGTCCTGATAGTTGTAAAAAATATACCAGGGGTAAAACCGGACCGCATCTGACCTTCCGGTTTACCTCTGGTATAAATCCAAACAACAACTTATTTCCAAACTGTTTTACTTTTCCGTGCAACAAGCCCTATACATGTTTTAATGTTGTCATTCGATAACCTTCTTTAACAACTATAGGCCTGCAGAATACTGGTATGAATCATATCAAATGCTTCTTTCCATGTATCCACCGAATGAATTTTTCCGTTGTCTATAACGGCATAACTATCCGACAGCAGTTCAGCCTCTTTAGGATCATGGGTAATATAAAGAACCGGAACCTGAAGTTCCTTTAATACTCTGCGAAAATCCGGGAGAATCCGTTCTTTTAGGACAACATCCATTCCGGTCAAAGGCTCATCCATAAGCAGGATTTGCGGCTGCGGCACCAGGGCTCGAGCCAGGGAAGCCCGGCTTTTATACCCACCGCTGAGCTCGTGCGGCCGTTTATGGAGTACATCCTGCAATCCCAGCATCTCAATGACTTTCGTATATTCAGTCTTTGCATCCTTGCGCAAACCGTAAAGCACATTGTCCTTAACCGTCAAATGTTGGAAAAGAGCGGGATGCTGGGGGACATAGCCTACATGCCGGAACTCCGGAGGCAAGCCGGTAACATCCCTTTGATTGATCAGCACTTGACCTCCATCGGGGTTTACAATTCCAGCTACAATCTTCAAAAAGGTAGACTTGCCACTACCGTTAATCCCAATGAGAGCCTTAATTTCCGAGTTAACCTCCAGGCTTGCCTGCTGCAGTACAGTCTGGCGACCGTATTTCTTATCGAGTCCTTTAGCTTTCAGCATATTTCGGCCTCCTAATACTCAGTACGGATACAATAAGCAAGGACAAAGCCACGCAAAATGCCGCTGCCGTAACTGCCATATCCAGGTCTCCCACCTCAACCTTGGTGAATACATATGAGGCCAGGACCTGGGTTTTACCCGGCAGATTTCCTCCGAACATGATTACCGCAGCAAACTCACTTAAAGACCGCGAAAAACCCAACACAAATCCAGAAAATATTGCTTCGCCCATTAGAGGAAGGACTATCTTGAAGTATACCTGAACCGGATTATCTCCCAGGGTTCGAGCCACGTCAATAACCTCCGGTTCCATGTTGTCAACTCCTGATACCAGAGTACGGGCGGCCAGCGAGTAGGATACGAAAAACATGGCCAGCACAACTGCAAAAAGGGTAAAGGCAGCACCTGTCTCTCCTATGAATCCAATCGTCTTGCGGCCAAAAGCCAGCAGCAAGGCCAGGCCGGCCACCGTATGCGGCAAGGCAATCGGCAGGTCATTAAAAAGATTGGCTATTTTATAGACCAGAGACTGACGATGAAAGAGATGGTAGTAGGCGAAACCCACTGCTACCAGCACCGCCAGGCCGGCTGCCAGCAAGGCAGCCAGGACGGTGTTTTTTACGCTGTCCCAAAAATAGGGGTCAATCATAGTAGCACGAATACCTTCCATATTAAGGTTGATAAGCAGTGCCAGGATGGGAAAAACAATCAAAAGAAAAAACAAGGGGATAAAAAGGATCTTGATTATATTCCTATTCATACGCTTTCCACCCGTATTGCTCAAATACGGAAACATTTTTAACGGAATGCTCGGCAAAAGCCTTGGCCATTTCGGTGTTGCCACCCTTGATCACGCCGAAACCAAATATAATGTCCCCGGTGTATTTTTCATCGATTACCTGGACTGTATCCAGTTCATTGCCATTGGCTACACTGGAATATATCAATCCGGCATCCACCTGATCTTCTTTAACCATGATTGCCACCTGGTTAACGGTTGTGGGCATAGCCTTGATATTTGGCGATACCTTGTCCCACAGACCCAGACTTTCGATGGCTTTTTTGGCATATGCTCCGGCTGGTGCCTGGGGATCGGCGATAACTGCACTAACACCCTCATTGCCCAGGTCTTCCATCTTGGCAACCTTGCTCTTGCCGGTTTTTGAGACTACCAGCACTATATTGTCCTTAAGAAATTTCTTACCTTCTTCCAGCTTGCCGGCCTGCTCGGTTTTATCAATATATATCCAGTCGGCGGAATAATACAGATCGCAGGGCTGTCCCTGTTCAATCTGTGCATAAAGACCCCCGGAAGGCCCATAATTAACCGCAACCTTGGCTTTTGTTTCTTCTTCAAATGTTTTTATAATCTGATCCATCGGCTTCTTCATACCTGCAGCAACATAGAGATTAAGCGTTTTGCCTTCAAAAGTGGTCTTTTCCGGCTGAGAGGGCTGGGGAGCAGGTTCCTCCTTGCTGCAGCCGGCAACCAGTGCCAGACTCATTAGCAGGACAATCGTCAATAACAGACTACAGAACTTTTTCACATAAATTCCTCCTTTTTCATACAATCCCAATACTTTTGACTTCTATCCTCCTTCCGCAAAAAATAAAAAACAGCCTGGGCGAAAAGGCGCACCAGGCTGTTTAAGCCAGCACATAAAGCTGCACAAAACTGCGCAAACTTCTCCTTTCCACACTGGGAGGCACAATCGTTTCCAACTGCACCCTATCGGCCAAATGACCTTTGTTATCTCGTTAGGTCATTCGGCTCGGAGAATTATAAGCATATGCTCTTTATTATTCTACGAATTTTCAACAATTCCTTCTATGACGACATATTTCTACATTCTTTTTGTAAGCCTTACAATATTGCAAATAACAGCGATGGACATTCACTTGCTTGATGCTTAACAATAAGGGACAATTGAACTATTATTATCCTAATACGGTTAAAGAGCATAATTGCGAAATATGAGAATGGGGGTTTAAAGATGTTGAACTTCGATATTCACCTTCCCACCCGCATCCATTTCGGGCGGGGCAAGCTGGAAGAATTGGGTAAAGAAATATTGCCTTGGGGTAAAAAGGTCTTGTTGGTCTACGGTGGCGGCAGTATCAAGCGCAACGGGCTTTACGATCAGCTGCTGCAGATTTTTCAGAATAACGGTATCGCTCATGTCGAACTCGCCGGGGTGGACCCCAACCCGCGAATCAGCAGTGTACGCAAGGGGGTTGAGCTCTGCCGGAAACATGCAGTAGAGCTGGTGCTGGCAGCAGGAGGAGGCAGCACCATTGATTGCGCAAAAATCATCGCGGCGGGGGCTGGCTATGAGGATGACGCCTGGGACTTTTTTACCCGCAAGGCGCGAATCAGCCATGCTTTACCGGTAGGAACGGTGTTGACCCTGGCCGCCACCGGCTCGGAAATGAACCCCTATGCAGTGATCAGCAATGAAGAAACCGGGCAGAAGCTGGGCACCGGCAGTCCGGTTCTGTTTCCCCGCTTTTCCATTCTCGACCCGGAGTTTAGCTTTTCGGTTCCGGCTGAACAAACTGCAGCAGGTACGGTTGATATTATGAGCCATGTATTTGAACAATATTTCAGTCCTACTACCGGAAGCTATATTCAGGACCGGTTGGCCGAAGCCATGCTTAAAACCTGTATCCATTATGGCCCGGTTGCCCTGAGCCAAGCAGATAACTACGAAGCCAGGGCCAATCTGATGTGGACCGGCAGCCTGGCCCTGAACGGATTGCTGGGAAGCGGGAAACATACCGATTGGGCCACCCATGATATTGAACATGCAATCAGCGCTCGTTATGACGTAACCCATGGTCTGGGTCTGGCTATCCTCACCCCTTATTGGATGCAATATGTTCTTAATGAGCAGACCGTTCCCCGCCTGGCGGAATATGCCCGCAATGTATGGGCAATAGAAGAAAGTGATGATACTAAAGCAGCTTGGTCCGGTATAGCCAGGACGGCGGATTTTTTTAAATCGCTGAACCTGGCCGCCAGTCTAAAAGAAATCGGGATAGAAGAAAATAGTTTGGCCGTAATAGCCGAGCAGGCAACAGGCGGGAGAACCCTGGGGGCTTTTAAAAAGCTGAACACTCAGGATGTCCTAAAAATTTTGCAAGCCGCTTATAATGGTGATACATTATAACAATTAATTTCCAATAAGTGTCATGATTCCCGGCTTGCAGAACTATACAATTCAAGCGAAGTATTATCAATAGCTTTATAACAGCTTGTTTCTGAATAGCTGCTGAATAATTCTGCTCTGGTTTTTAAATAGATTTACAATAACCCCTTTCCCTGTCCAGGTTTACCATACTTCCGGGAATGCGGTATTCGTATAAAGGGCCTCCATCCTGGCCTTTTGCTCTTGCTCCATCTGAGCAAGCTCGGAATATAATCTTTGTTTTTCCCGATCCCTGGTAAAAGTTGCTAGCTGGGAGTAGATCTTTGTGGCCTCTTCTTCCTTTTTCATAGCCAGGGCGATAGCTTCAACCGGCTTCATTTTTGTCGATAAGCGCGGTAAATCGATGGTCTCCGAAACCTTGGAGTCCTTGGCTCCGTTAAAGTTGAAGTCATGTATCTCCTTGGTTCTTATCTCTTCCAGTTGTTTTTTGTGTTCATATTCTTCGCTCGCGAAATCGGTAAAAAGCCGTTTAACAGCAGGGTCGCTTACCATCCCTGCTACATCGCGGTAGAATTCGTAGGCTTCTATTTCAGCCTCTATGGCCCGGTTCATTATTCCATTGAATTCAAGATTATCCATTAAAACAACTCCTAACCTTGTTTGCTGGGGAAACACTAAGCAAGGGTTTTCC